>NZ_JAXHDE010000012.1:0-104231 GCF_037072005.1 Pseudogracilibacillus sp. SO10305
ATCCGAACTATCACCACACGCAACTAATAAAAATGATAAACCCATGACACATAGTAAGCTTAATAATTTTGGGTAATCGGAAAATAGTGTGGAAAGAGGGTTAAAAAGTACCCTCTTCCATAGCCTTAGTCAATGTGGAAAATTCGGCACCATAAATTTCTTCATACACCCATTCATAACCAGTTTGTGACCAATTTGGGAATTGATCAGGTAACATTTTTCCGAAAGTAACTTCAACTTCTTTGAATTTCTTTTTCTTTTTAACTTTACGATAGCCTTGAGTAAACAAAATCTTTGCTCTAAGGGCTTCAAAAGAGTAACCACGACCAACATGGTTCATTGTCTTGATTAAACGATTCAGGGATTCCGTATAAGCGTTTGTAATGGGAGTGTTGAAATAGTTGAATATTTCTTCTTCCCAATTATTCATAGCCTTAATCAAATCCTCAAAGTAAGTCATTAATTCTTTAGGTACATTTGAAAGCCAATTTTGATAGAGTTTATAGGCATCGTTGATTGATTCGACTTCATAGATGTCAAAGAATTGCTCTTTGAGTTCATAAGCCTGTCCAAGCAATGGAAAGTTTTGAGTCCATACTTGTAGCTTTATCTGGTCATCAAAGTCTATTAAGTCTTTACTCCTTGTAAGAAGCACGTAACGATCTCTCATAAGTTGTTTACGTTCTTTGGCTGTAACATTTTGACGGTTAGCTTTTCGGATTTTCTCTAAGGCTTCATTGGCTAATTTAACAACATGAAACTTGTCAATTACGATTTTGGCATGTGGTATCACTGTATTAACAGCACTTTTATAAGGATTCCACATATCCATTGCTACAAGTTCAATTTTATCAATATCTTGTAGTTTTGATAGGTAACTGATAACCGTATCTTTATTACGTTTTCGTAAAATATCAATTACCGACTTGTTTTTAACATCTGTAATGACGCAACGATAGTTTTTAAGTAAATGGACTTCATCAATACCAAGCCATTTAGGAGTTCTAAGGTCTGTTTGAGATTCAAGTTCGGCAACATAGTCATTGAAGATATTTCGTACCGTCTTTTCATCAACGCCTATCTCTTCTGCAACGCTTGTGAATGTCTTTTCAAGACTGACTTCTTGAATAAAATTATTTAGTCTTTTTGTAACTGAGCGAGCATCATCCAAATCTGGAAGTTTTTCAAAAAAAGTTTCATTACAATCTCTACACTTATACCTTTGACGCTTCACGTAAATTCCCACACGTTTTGCATGCATAGGCAAGTCGAAAAATAGTTGTCGTTTTTTACCGTGTTTATAGAGGTTTGCAATAGTACCGCATTTTTGACAACGGGTAGGAGGTGGAGACTTAGGCTCTACCAAAAAACGATAATCGTTCTCACTTTCTTGCATATCAAGAATTTTAAAATTTGAAAGGTTAAGCATATTGGTTAACATTGTTACTCCTTATTATAATTTCTCTTTTTGAAATTACCTTTAAATCGATACCATTCTGTACACAACTTTCAACACATTATCAACAAACAAATGATTGAGTATATTCACTACTTGACTACTATCTGCTTTTACTTTGAATGAATCATTCTGCTACTTCCTTCTAAGTCCATCTTGTTTTTCAAACACAAACAAGGTAGGATTCACGCCCTTCAAACTCAAAGGATAAGATTCCAGACAAAAAAGGCCTAATCGTTTTGCTTCCCAAAACAATTGATTGACACTCTCAGACAAAATAACGGCTCTCCCATTTGGCTTCAAGACTCTACATACTTCAATCATAATATGGTGATTGAACAATTCTAAGTCCTCGTCAGGGGAAATTTGTCTTCCAAATGGAAGATTAGTAACAATTTTATCGACACAGCCAGTAGAAAAAGGCAATTTCCGTGCATCCCAAACATTAACTTGCACCTTCGAATCATCGAGATTACTTTTGGCTATCTTTGTGACTGCTTCAGATATATCTCCACCAATTATCTGATTTGCAGGGTATGTGGCTCGTTCAGACAAAATTGTGCCTGAACCACAACAAAAGTCTACGAAAACATCTTTCGATTCAGGATCTGACAACCACACCATCGCATGAGCCACAGAAGGAAGTAATGATGCACGAGAGAACCGTCGTGTCTGATTTCGAAAACGAAACGTCGCATCTGTAAGCCGAAGTGAAAAAATCACATTATGATGTTCAATGTCGAGTCTGAATTCTATCTGATGATTTTGAGACGTTCCAATGTTCCAATCAGGGTAACGCTTATTAATACCCTCCATTGCTTTTTTTGCTAATTCAAAGCGACTATAGGTTTGTTTTCCTTTACGGCTTGCATTTACCCAAAATAAATCTTTATGATCAATAAATTCTAAATCCAACTGGGATATTCGCTCGCTTACCTGAGATAAGTGCTTTTTATGTGGACCGATTTGAAATTGATCAATAACTTGAAACAAGTTATCTGCTGACCTTAAAGAACTTAAGCATGTAAAAGACTCAGCTGTGGTAAAGAAAACCTTCCCTCTATTTATTTGAATTATTTCAGAATCACTCACCTTGTTGTTAATTTCATTTGATAAAACGTATTCTAATCCAGACAATACGCTCGCAAAATAAAGAGTCATACTTACGCCTCCACTTTTTTGAACGCCGTTTTAAGAACACAAAAAAGCCGTGAATGAACCACCTTAAGATTCATCACGACCTTTTATAAACCTTATTTATAAACTGCTTTTACACGTGAGTGCAGACAGTATATTTAACGGCATTATGATGATTAAGTTCATTGACTACTGATACTTGAAATGCACACGACAAATTAACCCCATCTATCAAGGGGTTTTTTCAAGTATTTTAATATTACTATTATCTTAAAACATCGGATTTTAAAAATCAATAATTTACAGTATTTATTTTTCTTCTCGATAACGCAAGCTATTTGTATAATTTATAGCATGAACTGCTGTAAGTTTACCCTAGGATTATACCAACCTTTTAAAAGGAAATAGAATTTACTGATACAATTATTTTAAATTACCCACTTATTTTAAGCATGTGGAGAATTGTTTAAATAGCGTTTAGTTATTTGTCATAAGGTTGTAAAAAATAATTTTCCACACAATTATCCGATTTACGGTTGTATAAACAACAATTAACTATAAATTTTTTCCACACGATAATCCGAATACCCATAATTTTTTCATGATATTTACTCCTTATTGTTTATATATTATTTCGTTTTAAACTTAGTTTCTCCGCCAGCAACAACTCCGTAATCTTTGTGTCTTAAAACATACTCTTGGTTTTCATCAATATCATCTGATGTATAAATATTTTCAAGTTTTATTTCTTCTCCTGGTTCTAATGGCTCTTCTGCTTTTTCAAAGTCTGTTAATGGCATCGCTTCACCCTTATCTTCTTCTGTTCCTAAATCAAGAATAGCGTCATTAACAGGAACAAAACTATTTTCTCCAGTGTTTTTAACTGTGTAATTTAAAGTTATTGTTTTACCTTCAGAACCTGAAGTAATTTCAAAATTGTCGATAGTTATTTCAAACTTCGCACCATTAAATTTTTCAACGGTAGCCGTTTCGCCAAATTCAACTGCTTCTTTGTTTGCTGTTGAATTATCACTAGTTGAGTCTTCAGAACTTTCGTCTTCTTCAGTATTGTCTAATGATGCTTTTGCCTCACTACTGACTGAGTATTTATACCAAGTTTCTCCGTCTTCTTCAAAGTCAAATGCGCCTAAGAATTCAGTTCTTTTATCAATTCTATCTGTAAAATATTGTTCAAGCTCAATCTCTTCACCTGGAGCAAGTATCTCATCAGCTACATCTTTATCTTTAAAATCCATTGGTGTTCCAGCATAAGACTCTCTGTCATCAAAGTGGATAACTGTATCAAAACTTGGTTTTAAATCCTTATCTCCAATATTTTTTACAGTATAAGTTACTACTAAGAAACGATCCGCATCAATTGCACCAGATATAAACTCTTTGATATTTTTACCATTATAATCTGTTAAGACTTCAAATTTAGTTGGTGTTACTTCGTATTTAACTCCAGTAACTCTCTCTACAACAGTCGTTTGTCCAACTTCATATAGTTCCTTACCATCATCAGTTACTTCTGCAGGTTCTTCCTTAGTTACTTCTTCTGTTTCAGTTTCTTCTTTTGATGTGTCTGTCTCCTTCTTATCCGAACTACCACCACACGCAACTAATAAGAATGATAGTCCCATAACACAAAATAAGCTTAATAATTTTTTCATGATATTTACTCCTTATTGTTTATATATTATTTCGTTTTAAACTTAGTTACTCCGCCACCAGCATCATTTGTTGTAGCTCTTAAAATATATTCTTTACTTACATCTAGATCATCTGAACTGTAAGTATGTCCAAGCTGTACCTCATCACCTGGTTCAAGCGGCTGCTCAGCTATATCATTATCTGTAAATGGCATTGCTTTTCCATTATCATCTTCTGTTCCTAAATGAAGACCAGCATCATGGTAAGGACTTATCGCATTTTCTCCAACATTTTTAACTGTGTAGTCAACTACGACATTGCCATTTGAGATTTCAAAGTTGTCGATAGTTATTTCAAATTTGGCACCATTAAATTTCTCTACAGTACCAGTTTCTCCAAATTCAACCACTTCTTTATTTTCTGTTGAATTATCACTAGTAGTATCTTCTGAATCTTCATTTTCCTCAGTTTTACCTATTGAATCTTTTGCTTCCTGAGTTATAGGGAATCTATACCACGTTTCCCCTTCTTCTTCGAAATCAAACGCTCCTAAGAATTCATCCTTAGTATCAATTCTATCTGTATAATATTGCTCTAATTCAATTTCTTCACCTGACGCAAGCATTTCATCCGCTTTTTCTCGATCTCTAAACTCCATTGGGAAGCCCGAATAATTTCCTCTGTCATCAAAGTGAATCACTGTATCATGACTTGGCTGTAATTCTTTTTCACCAATATTTTTCACAGTATATGTTACAACTAGAATACGATCGGCATCGATAGATCCACTAAGATACTCCTCTATATTCTTGCCATTATAGTCAGTTAATACTTCAAATTTTGTAGGTGTTACTTCATATTTAATTCCAGTAACTCTCTCTACAACTGTCGTTTGTCCAACATCATATAGTTCTTTACCATCTTCTGTTACTTCTACAGGCTCTTCCTCATTTACTTCTTCTTCTTTTGATGTGTCTGTCTCCTTCTCATCCGAACTACCACCACACGCAACTAATAAGAATGATAGTCCCATCACCAACCATAAACTTAGTATTTTTTTCATACAATTTTCTCCTAACCTAATTATTTTGTAGGAACGTGATAAGGTTTTTGAATATCTGTATATCCTTCAAAGTGTAGGAGGAGGCTGCTCGCTTTTCAACATGCGTTAATTTCTCCTAAAAAATGAAGTCTATCGCGAACGTTTTTCTGCTACAATTCTCTAGATAATTATTCATTAGATCTTTCAAATCTCACGTTCCATGTAGATTATTAAATTTTAACATAATGATTTAGACAATTCTATCTTTACAGGAAGAAGTAATATTTATGCCGACACATAAAAAACATCTATTTCATCAAGAGGGTAAAATGGATGTTTCTGCTTTAATTCTAGCTATATCAACCTTTCTTCCCTCGTTAACAAAGCCACGTACTCGACATGGGTCTTGTTGATTCTGTAAGAGAACTACTTAATATACTATACCTCTCTCAAAATAAGTAATCGAAAAATTTGGATACTTTTTGAAATTTTTCAAGTTTGATAAATTGAAACAACCAATCAATTTTCGAGATTGTTCGTTGCTTAAATATTTTTATTTGATAAATGCTAGGTAAATTTTTTAAGTGTTTTTATACTTCTAGACAGTTCTGTACTTACAAACTTTATTTCTTTCTTGGTTTACTGTAACAACCCCCGACTATATACATGATTATATAATTAAAACACCTCCACAAAAAAATTCATGGAGGTGGAAAAAGACTATTTTAAAATTTTTTATACTTCTATTTCAATCACCTTACAAGCAAATCATCATATATCTCAAGTTGCTGCGGTTGCTCTTTTAAAAATTTTGTCATTCCTACAATCCGCTGTCTAAGTCTTTCCCTTGCTGCATTTTTCATCCTGACATCCTGCTTCAGTTCCCACAAAATAATTGATTCGACACCAATATTCGCATTATATACTTCCGATTAGCACGAATACGAACATATGAGCTTGTTATTTTGTGTTCTCCAATTTAAATTGTAAAATATCATTGCAATCAAAGTTTTACGGTTGGATGGTTGTCACTTGTTATCTTTTCTTTTTCTTAAAAAGAAAGAAGGTGATAATCATGGAAACTTTCTTGAAGTTTGTAAAAGAAATGTTGAAAGGGATTGTACGTGCGATAATTACGTATATATTTCGAAAAACATTTTTAGATAAAGAGAAATCCACCCGACACCGTGACAAGCAACAGGGTGGAAATCGTAAATAAAACTTATAACAAACCTCTGCCTGTATGGCTGAGACTTAAAAAGAGGAGCGTTGAATCGCTCCTCTTTTACTATCTATATCCACTTTACATGAAAAACATGCAAAAATCAATGAAATTTACTTCTCCACCCTAGACATCAATGCTACCAACTCCACATGGGACGAGTTGATAGAATGGATGTATTTGCGATTTTCATCAAATCGGTCGTATGTGGAAACATATCGACTAATTTTTACGTTCGTGGGAACATATCGACTACCTTTCTAATGGTTGCCAAAAGAATCGAAATATAATTCTAGTTTAGAATACATCTATCCTTATCAAATATATGAAACCTGCAATAATAAAATTTAATTGGTTTCATCGATTAATGTTAAAACCTACAACACCAGAATTTAAATCATTAGTTTACACGATTTACTATTCAAACAATTTAAGCTCCTTCATTCATATCCCTTCTACTGTAACCAAAGAAACCTATTACTATTAAAGCAAAGCTAATCATAGTCACTGTAAGAAAAACTGATGCTTCAAAATTATCCATTGGCATTTGAGGCATCCAACTTTGTATAGCGATATTTAAAAACCATTCCGGAAGGTCTATTAAGCCACTAAAATAATTTAATAGAAAAGAGAATGTAAGATAAATATACACTATTTTACCTAGTTTCGGTGCCCATCCAAGAGCTAACGCTGCCAGACCTATAAAGAATAAAACGGAAGGGAAAAGGTTAAAGCCCGCAGCAAGAAAGTCAACTATATCCATTTCTCCACTATCTCCCATTACGGAGATAGCAGTACCTCCAAGACTACCTGATGCTAATAAAACTCCTAATAATCCTCCTACTATCGATAACCCTATACTAGTCCAATACAATTGACTGCGAGTTACTTTTGTTGCATAAATCTGACTTAAATGTAATCGGCTTTCTTCAGAAAAGAGTTTATTTACAATCGCAATTGGTAGAATAGAAACCAAACTAATCATAACCATCATAATTGTCCCAGTGAATGATTCTTCAATAGAAAATCCTGTTTGAGAAAACATTTGTTTCATCATTTCATTACTCTCTAGGAATGTTTGCATATCTCCATAAATCGAACCATAGGCAGCACCTATAATAACAAATGCGATTAACCAACTGATAATTACACCTTTATTAATCTTTATAAATAATCCCCGGACAGACAGCAAAGACTGCTTTGCACTTTCACGCCCTTCTCTTTGCGGTAAGTAGCCTGCACCCATATCTCTTTTTCCTTCAAGTAAAAAAGCTACAAATATCAATACCAAACTGAATATAAAAGCAAAAATAATTGGGAGCCAGTTATTATCTGTAAAAGGAAAAGTTAAATATGTCCATCCTAAAGGATTTATCATGGATAAGTTAACATCAGAGACATCGGTTCCAGCACGAGCAATGTAAAGTAAACCTACAATACCTATAGTTGAACCAGTTGCGGCAGATGATGTGGGCATAATTTGTGCCATCACTAATGCAATCCCTGCCCCTATAATCCCAGCTATTCCGACTGAAGCACCAAACAACAAAGAACCGTGAACAGAAATTGTATCGGCGCCAAAGCTAATCATCACTCCTGAAATAAAAAGAGCTAGTACCGTATTGATAAAGGTTACTTCTACAAATGCCGCTAGAGAATTTGCTTGACGGCCTATTTGAAAGGAACGAACTAATTCCGTTAGGCCAAGATCTTCTTCTTTCCGCGTATGCCCAACAATGTGAAGAACTGAAAGTATCATTGCAAACAAACCACAAAACAACAACATTTCATGCGCATACATTGCCCCTAAAGTATAATCAGCTCCTGTTTCAATTGGAGTCGGACCCACCATGGATATCATTGCAGGGTTTTGCAAAGTTTCAAACATTCCGACTAAACCTTGCCCTTTTGCTATTTCTTTGAATGCCGGAACAAATCCAGCCGAAAACATCCCAAGTCCCAATATCCATATAATAATCTTTTTCCAATCTCTTTTTAAATATTGTAAAAACAATGTATCCCAACGAGCAAATTTTTCTTTCATAATTATTAACCTCCCTTCGACTACTTAGCTTTCATAATGACGCATGAACAAATCTTCTAAAGTCGGTGGTACTGACTCAAATTTAGTAACACCTAGTTTGCTAGCTTCTAGCAATACTTTATTGAGATGTTGATTATCAACTGAAAACGTAGATTGATCATCAGTTTGAACGAAGTCATGCACTCCCTCTAAAGAAGCTATATTAGCTACATCCCCTTGTGTTACTAATGTAACTGTGGAACGAGTTAAATGTCGTAATTCATCAAGTGTCCCTGTTTCTACAATTTCACCTTGACGAATGATGACAACTTTATCTGCTAGCCGTTCTACTTCACTCAATATATGAGAAGATAACAAAATTGCTTTCCCAGCCTTTTTTATTTTTTCAACTTCTTCTTGAAATACTTGCTCCATCAACGGATCAAGGCCAGAAGTTGGTTCATCAAAAATATACAAATCAGAATCAACTGCTAATGCTGCTATTAATCCAACTTTTTGACGATTTCCTTTTGAATATCCTTTTGCTTTTTTCTTAGGATCCAATTCAAAACGTTTAATTAAATAATCACGCTTTTCTTTATTTCCACTTCCATGTAAATTAATAAACAGATCGATGATTTCTCCACCTGTTAAATTTCCCCAAAGTGCAACATCTCCTGGAACATAAGATATGCGCTTATGAATTTCAAGACTATCTTTCCAAACGTCCTTTCCAAATATCTCAGCAATACCTGAATCACGTTTTATAATTCCTAATAACGTGCGAATGGTTGTAGATTTCCCAGCACCATTAGGACCAATAAACCCAACTACTTCCCCTGATTTTATAGTGAACGACACATCACGTAATGCTTGAAATTTACCAAACCTTTTTTGTAAACCTTGTACTTTAACAATTTCAGTCATCGCATTAACCTCCTGTTCAGTTTCTATATTCATATCTTTTTCAATTTATTAAACGTCACCTTCAACTTTGTTTATAAAAACTATATTTCAATATTTCAGCGTATTTCTTCCACTCTTCAAAATAATACTCACCAAAATCATCAACATCTTCAAAAGTAACTATTTGTTCTAACGCCTTCTCTCCTAGCCCAAACATCGTCCAATTCAAAATCTCAATCGCTTTTTCAACATCAATCTCATCTCTAAATTTAGAATAATCGATATCTTGATATAACCTTTTTATAGCTACATTATAGATGTAAGCTATACTTTGCTTCACAGTTTCCTTAACCTCAACTGATTCTTCATGTTTAAGTGAAGCAAAAAAATCGAATACTAGTGGATGCTTTTGTTGTACATAAAACTTTTCCAGCCCTGCTTTTTCAATTCTGTTAAATAAATCTTCTTCTGTTAAATCAATTTGATCATTTAAATCTCTAATAATATTTCGACTATACTCAATTAAATACAGGTACAAATCTTTTTTACTATTAAAGTAGTTAAATAATGATCCTTTTGAAATGTTAGCTCTTTTTACAATTTCATTTGTAGAAGCTTTATCAAAACCACTTTGTACAAACTCCTTTATAGCCGCATTAATAATTTGTTCTTGTTTTTCTAGTTTTAAGTTATTAAATTTTGAGTAAATCGTAATCACCTCCCACTTTATAATTTGACCTATCTGGTCACTAATCAATATACCACTAATGACCGTTATGGTCAATATGGAATATACATTTTAATTACTAACACCTGACAAGTAAAAATTCACCTATATTAAGAATGTGTATTTTTCCCACATCAATGTTCCTAATATATATCTACTTCAAATCCTAATTTAACCACCTCTGAATTTTCATTAAATTATCACAGAAATAAATAGAAGTTGAATTTTAAAAAATTAAAACAGATACCCAAAACAAATGATAATAAATTTTGGGTATCTGCAAAGTTTTCTCTTTATTTGAATTATGGCTAACTTAAAAGAGTGCATTAATATATTTTATACAAATGTTAAGATGTATTAGAATTAAATCTCCATGTATTTTAAATATCCTTTTCAATTTCAATTCCCGACTTAAATTCAACTGTTAATTGTCTTTCATGAATCGTTATTTTCTCAATCAATCTTCTTACTAATAAGTCGTCATACGTTTCAAGTTGCTTTGGCTGCCCTTTTAAAAACTTTGACATTTCTTCAATCCGCTGTCTAAGTCCCTCTCGTGCTGCGTTTTTCATCATGACTTCCTGCTTCAGTTCCCGTAATCGGTATATTTCTTCTCCTACATCATCGTAATCTTCTTTTGAATTTGCAAGCCTGAGAAGTTCCATTTGGAGTTCTTCTAACTTTTCATCAATATCAGCTGTTGGTTTATCCGCATTTTCATTCAAAACTGTTTCAATATTTTCTATTAATATTTTCAAGTAATTATCTTTGTTTCCCAAAACTTCATTAATGGCTTGTACTATAGCTTGGTGTAGTTCATCTTCCCTGATTGTTTCCGCATTACAAAGATGCGTTTTTCCTTCTAGTCTACTAACGCACCGCCACACGATGGATCTGCATCCTCTATTATTCCAATGTACCCTTCGAAAAACATCTTCGCATTCTTTACAAAAGACAATGCTCGACAAGGCATACTTGCTGCTATACACTCGTTTCTTTCCAGTTTTTCCGTTTCGAATATTTGCTCTTCGCATCATTTCTTCTTGAACTTGTAAATAAATCTCTCTTGGAATGATTGGTTCGTGGTTATTTTCAACATAATATTGTGGAACATGCCCGTTATTTACAACTCGTTTTTTCGTTAAAAAATCTACGGTATATGTTTTTTGAAGTAATGCGTCCCCGATATACTTTTCATTTTGCAGTATCTTTTTAATCGACTCTGGCCGCCACTTAGACCGTTGAGCTGCGGTAAGTATCTCATCCGTTTCAAGTCCACGTGCTATTTGAACTAAACTTGCTCCTTCTAAATATTCCCGGTAAATCCGTTTCACAACTTTCGCTTGTTTTGGATTGATGACTAGTTTGTTGTTCTCATCTTTGGTATAGCCTAGAAAACGATTATGGTTCACTTGCACCTCACCTTGCTGATATCGGTATTGAATGCCAAGTTTTACGTTTTGGCTAAGTGACTGACTTTCTTGTTGTGCCAGAGATGCCATGATGGTGAGCATAATTTCTCCTTTGGCATCCATTGTATTGATGTTTTCTTTTTCAAAAAACACAGGTATTTCTTTATCTTTTAATTGCCTGATGTATTTTAAACAGTCCAGCGTGTTTCTAGCAAAACGACTGATGGATTTTGTGATAATCATGTCAATTTTTCCATTCATGCTATCCTCAATCATCTTATTAAACTTCTCACGCTTTTTGGTATTTGTCCCAGATATTCCATCGTCCGCATAGATACCTGCCAACTCCCATTTAGGATTGTTCTTAATATAGGTAGTGTAGTGTTCCACTTGAACTTCATAACTAGTTGCTTGTTCTTCGCTATCTGTTGAAACCCGACAATAAGCTGCCACTTTTAATTTCTTCTGACTCTCTGCGTCAACATTCCTTGTCTTTCTTCTCGCCGGGATAACTGTGACACTTCTTGCTAAAGCCATTTTAAGTCACCTCTTCTTTTATTAAACTGTATACAAATTCAGCTTGTTTAGTTGGATTGTCGTATCTAGCTTCCACATTTCCGATTGTGAATGTAAAAATAGGTTTAAATGTTTCTTCCGCTTTTATCCTATTCAATCGTCCTAGTTTTTTCGCCCTTTTAATCCTTTCTTCTTTCAACTGTTCAAATTGCTCTTTTGATATTAATCTAGGGAATATTCCATTTCCTAAATACCTCTCATCTGTTAATATTCTTACAATCCCACCATGCGATCGATTAATACCAGAATCCTTTGCAGCATTAGCTAAAGATTTTCCAGATAAGTACGACTGGATTAAAAGCCTTAATTGTTCAGCTTCTCTGGCATGGATTTCAATTCTTCCATTTACTATTTCATATCCAAAAGGCGTATGTGCCATCAGCGTTCAACCCTTTCTCTAAGTGTAATGCCACATTTCAAATAAAACCCAATCTCATTAGGTGAATACACAATTACTTTTTTTACAATATCTTGAAAGGTTTCTTCGTCAAATGAAGATATAAAGTTTCCTTGTTTTAAATATTTAATGAGCCGCTTCAATTCATTTAACTGATTTGAACCATCATTGATTGAATACAGTAACTGTTCTCTTTCCTCTTTTAGACTTATATGCCGATGGGTCAATTCGATTTTCTGTTCATTAAAAATTGCCGGCTCTAAAAAGCCTTTTGTCATTATTTGAATTAATGTATTCAGTTCATCTTTTATAGCCTCGAGTTGTTCTTCTATCTCGGTGACTTTTTGATAGTTTTCATCTTGGTTTGAAGTTTCTAGTTCTTTGGATAGTGGGACTAATACATAACTATATCCAAACTTTAATTTATTCATCATCGTAATAAAGGCTTGATGAATACGTTCTTCTTTTATAAAAAGCATCGAACATTCATCTCTGTTTTTGATATGTGTAGAACAGCACCAGGCAATATATTTTTTATGAGTTGAAGTGTGAATTCTTCTTTTAAAGGTATCGCCACACTCTGCGCATTCAATCTTTCCTGAAAATGGATAGCGATTTATATATTTTCTGCTTCCTACTGCTACATTCTTCTGACTTGCTTGGTATTCAATCATCTGATTGGCCGCTTCAAAATCAGCATGTGTGATAATCGCTTCATGATGATTTTCAATTAGGTATTGATCCAGCTCACCTTGATTTACTTTTCGATTAAAATGTTCATCCGTAAACGTCTTTTGAAGTAGCACATCACCAGTGTATTTTTCGTTCTTAATAATTCCACGTATCGTAGTTCCTGTCCAATTTCCACCCCGCTTTGTTGGAATTTTTTCTTCGTTTAATTGCCTAGCAATTCTTTCTGTTCCTATTCCTTTAAGCACACTATTAAATATTCGCCTGATTACTGGTGCTTGTTCTTCATTTACAACAATCTGTTCATCGATATAATCGTAACCGTATGGAGGATATGATAATTTGTAAGTTCCGTGTTTGAATCGCTGCCTAATCGACCATTTACTGTTTTCGGAAAGTGACACTGATTCATTTTCTGCAAGGCTACTTAAGATTGAAAGCATGAGTTCACTTTCCATCGAATTTGTATTGATGTTTTCTTTTTCAAAATAAATGTGCACGTCTAAGTCCATCAGTTTTCTAACAAGCTCCAAACAGTCAATTGTATTTCTCGCAAATCGGCTAATTGATTTGGTTAAAATAAAATCAATCTTTCCTTTTTCACAATCGGACATTAAGCGAAGCAATTCCGGCCGTCTATCCTTTTTCGTCCCTGTAATACCTTCATCACTGTAAATATCAACTAGCTGCCATTCTTCATTTGTTTCAATCAAAGTTTTGTAGTGTCGTCTTTGTGCTTCTAAACTAATAAGTTGATCCTCGTTTGACGTTGACACTCGTATATAAGCAGCGACCTTTTGTTTTGGTTTTACTGCTGAAGATGTTGCCACATCAAGCATTGTTATCTTTCTCATCCACTCAACCTCCCTTCTCGTATGTGACATATTAGCGTTAGAGCGCTGTTATATCAAGGTTTATCGCACATTAAAGGACCTAATAAAGGGGTAAACTTTTGACGATTTAATTTGCTTATTTTATTGAATTCTTCTTGAGAAATGAGTTTTTCTTCACGAAGTTTTATAAACATTTTTTCAACAAGATGAAAATTAAGTTCATTTTGAAGTTGTTCATCCGTTATTTTTAGTGGCTCATTTGAAAGCGTTTGATTACTGGATGTAAGTTGTTTTAATCGCATATGGTTTTCCTCCTAGATAGTCTTCTACCTATATGCGAAAAATAGGGGGGATTCGAACCCTCTTAAGTTCTGAAATTTAATTCGTTGCATATATAAGTATATGCTTATATAATGATTCAACAGATAGGAGGGCTTCATATGTTAAATATAAACATTGAAATGGATATGGCTTCTGAAATTTTAAAGTTATTAGGTCACGAAACACGACTAACAATGTTAAAAATATTAGACGATCATGATTGTTGTGTTTGTGAATTTGTGGAAATTTTCCAAGCTACTCAACCTGCTATTAGTCAACACATACGTAAGTTAAAAGATAGTGGATTAATCAAAGAAGAAAGAAGAGGTCAGTGGATATTCTATTCCTTAAATAAAGAATATGAACACTATGATTTTCTTATCAAATTGTTAAATTTATTACCATGTCAAAATGAAAAATTAAAGAAATTAGAACTTAATGGAACACGAATTCAGTGCAATTGATTGGAGGAATTAATTTTGTCATCATCAATTATACTTGCATCACTCATTTTTCTCCTAACACTCATTTTAGTCATTTGGCAGCCAAAAGGATTGTCAATTGGTTGGTCTGCATGTGGTGGAGCACTTATCGCCTTGATCATAGGAGTCGTGGATTTTAGTGATGTAATTGAGGTAACTAGTATTGTATGGAACGCTACTTTAGCATTTGTTGCTATCATTTTAATCTCGCTTATTTTAGATGAGATTGGCTTATTTGAATGGGCAGCATTACATATGGCACGCATAGCTAAAGGTAGTGGTATAAAAATGTTTATTTATGTCAGTATTTTAGGAGCAATTGTTGCAGCACTTTTTGCAAATGATGGAGCTGCATTAATCCTTACCCCGATAGTCCTTGCTATGGTACGTAACTTGAACTTTAAAGAAAAAATGATTTTTCCATTTATTATAGCAAGTGGGTTTATAGCAGATACGACATCACTTCCATTTGTTGTAAGTAACTTAGTTAATATCGTATCAGCAGATTTTTTCAATATCGGTTTCATTGAATATGCTTCTAAAATGATCATACCTAATATCTTTTCATTAACTGCAACAATTTTTGTATTGTTAATTTATTTCAGAAAGAGTATTCCGAAGACCTACGATGTTTCCGACTTGAAAAAGCCACATGAAGCGATTCAGGATATGAAATTATTCCGTCTGTCTTGGTATGTGTTAGCAATATTATTGGTTGGATATTTTACAAGTGAATTCATTCAACTACCTGTTTCGATTGTCGCAGGAATTGTTGCGATTTTATTTTTATTCATCGCTAGAAATAGTAAAGCTGTCAATACGAAAGCTGTTATAACTGGTGCACCATGGCCGATTGTTTTTTTCTCCATCGGTATGTATGTCGTTGTATTTGGTTTAAGGAATGCAGGTCTTACAGATGTATTAGCACGAATTATTGAAACAAGTGCCGAACAAGGTTTATTCGTTGCTACGATTTCAATGGGATTTATCGCAGCTATCCTTTCATCTATTATGAATAATATGCCTACTGTCATGATTGATGCAATCGCTATTGCAGAGACCAATACAACTGGTGTGATACGTGAAGCACTTATTTATGCGAATGTTATTGGCTCTGATTTAGGTCCAAAAATTACACCTATCGGTTCACTCGCAACATTACTATGGCTTCATGTACTCTCTCAAAAAGGAATAAAAATTTCATGGGGTACGTATTTTAAAACAGGAATTATTTTAACGTTACCTATATTATTTATTACATTGTTAGGACTCTATATCACATTAATTTTATAATAGGAGATGAAGGTTATGTCGAAAAAAATTATTTACTTTTTATGTACGGGGAATTCTTGTAGAAGTCAAATGGCTGAAGGATGGGCAAAAGAAATTCTTGGGGAAGAGTGGGAAGTCCATAGTGCTGGGATTGAAGCACACGGGGTAAATCCCAATGCTATTAAGGCAATGAATGAAGTAGGGATTGACATATCTAATCAAACATCAGATATCATTGACTTAGACATATTAAATCAAGCAACATTGGCGGTCACACTTTGTGGAGATGCTGCTGATAAATGCCCTGTCACTCCCCCACATGTACGAAGAGAACACTGGGGTTTCGATGATCCAGCTGGAAAAGAGTGGTCAGAGTTCCAACGAGTACGTGATGAAATTGGCGAGCGAATAAAGATTTTTGCCGACACAAAAAACTTATTTTCATAATATACTTATTAAATAGTCGAGGAGTGTTTGTATCCCTCGACTATTTACACCTATTCATACTTCACAAACGCATCTTTAAATCCTGCCTTCTTTGCCTTTGCCAACTGTTTATCAGCATTCCTTTTAACACTATACGCACCAATCTGTACACGATATAGTTTCTTTCCACCAGTTGATGGTTTAGATGTTGACGTACCTTTCGCTAATTCCTTCTTTACATCTTCCCGGAACGTGTCCATTGACTTACCATGTTTTGAAAACCAATGACGCGGGTCACCATGGTTACTAGCGATTTTCTTTTGGTATCCTTCATAATGGTCGATGATGTTTTTCTCTGTTAGTTTGTATTGTTTACAAAGATAAGCAGCAAGTTCAACCGCTTCTTTATAAACCTTATTAAAGTAAGTTTTATCTGTTAAATTATCTTCACAGATTTCAAAGCCAATATGCGTATTATTCGCATCACCACCTGCATGCCATCCACGATGATTCCAAGGTAATGTTTGGTAAGTTGCAATCGATCCATCTTTTAACTTTCCGATAAAAGCATGATCACACACTTGTCTGCCATCTGGACGTAGCTGGTTTCAGTGATTATTGTATGGATTCTTTCCTAACAAACCATCATCTGGACCAACGTAACGTTTTAAGTTTGGATTGTTCGCCCCTGTGCTATGGATCATAATTCCTTTTGGTGTGATTTTCCTTCCAGCTTTATAACAATTATTCTTCGTCAATAATACTTTTATAATTAAAGATTTCCACATAAAAAACATCTATTTCACCACGTGAGCAAAATAGATGATTCTTCTTAATACCTTGTTATATCAACGTTTCTTCTCTTGACATCAATGCTACCAACTCGACATGATATACTTAGGCTATTCTTACTCCTACGAAAATACACAACCATCCGTGTATTGATGCATGTTTGAAAGTCTTTCTGTCAAGTCGAGCCACAATCAAGTGATTAGGCTATTCCTCAGGTGAATAATATAACTTTCCTTCCTTGACAATTACCTTAACATCTTGTTGGAATAAATCGGATTTCTCTATTTTGTGCACATTTTCGTCTTCAGCAATTTGATTAGCGATAATACCAATAGTTTTACCTGAAACGGGCTTGAAGTTGTAGTTTTCATTTACTAATCCAGGGAGTTTGTAAATAACTTTATTCAGTTTAACCCGTTTCCTACGTTTTTTTTCAACATCAATACCCATATCTTTGATTTGGGTAGAATGCCATTCTTTTAATCTTTCTTGGGCCTCTTTTACCTGCTTTGAATATTTGATAGGCAGTGTATTACATATCTCCCTTGATACAGAACCAAGATTTAAGGCATGGTTCAAATCAGCAATTTTACATAGGACATCCAAGAGCGTGTTCTGATAAACTATCCACTTTTGGATTTCTATCAATTCTTTTTCATATTGTTCAAAGTTTAACTTTTGCTTTTTTGAGAAGCCATCGATGGTCAAATTGGCTTGTCCCAACAATTCAATGCACATTTGTTCCCTGTTATCAAGATTGGATAGTTCACGTATTTTTAATTCCTCGTTTTCAAGTATGTCTATTTGAAAATGTGCCGTTTTTTGAACTTGAGTCACCAAGGCAAAAACCTTACTTCTATATTCATTATCTTGAAAATCAGCAACTTTAGTAATGCCATCATTTATTTCTCTAAGTTCGGCATTAATTTGTTCCATATAATACTGTCCAACAACCATTGCCCCTACGCCCATGGCTGCATTTGCAACATTAACTTGTGCCATCTTACCAACGTTGGATTTTGCTGGCACCCAATTCGCATGTCCCTTAATATTCCTAGCAGTCCTGAAGGTCCCCCTAGATGCTCCCGCCATAGCACGGGATTTATCAAGCACCGCTCCTTTGGGAATTATTGCTTGATAGAGTTCACCACCTGTTTTTACAACATTTTTATATTGTTTTGCACTGTCGGCATTTGCCAACACCTTTAATGATTCAGGTACAAGATTGGTAAAATGACTGATTACCCTTTTGTCTTTTATTTCGACTAGTCTTGCATCATCAACATTCTGTGTTGCGGGAAGCATTTGAAATTGTATTCGTCCCTCGGCTAGTGAATTATGAGAAACAATCATTTCTTTACCTTCATTGTCATGCATTTCAATTTCAGTGGGCTTGAAATGATTTTTTACCTTTCCAAATATTAATATAGCAACTAGAAGTGCACTAACGATTAAAATAGTAATTAATATCTCCATACCAAATCACTCCCATCTAATGTAATCACTAATCTATCAATACTTGCTGAAATAAATTCATTTGGTGCCATGTTGCTTTTTCTGCTTAGGCTATTCTGTATTATTCCTTTTCGAACTATATTTTGTATCTTTCCGTTTCACCCCATTCTTCCTTTTCACAACATTACTTCTATTCTTCTTTTCCGCTTGCACCGCTTCAAATTGCTCTTTTGAAATGATTGCTGGATGATTGTTTTCAGACACATAATACTCTTGATGTTCTCCTGCATTGAGTAATCTTACTAGACCAATATATTTCTCATTGCTCAGCATGACATCAATTGTTCTTTTACTCCATTTTTCTTTTCCTGTTGGTGTTTTTATTCCTCGTTTTTCTAATTCTCGCTTTATACCAATAATGCTAAACCCGCGTAAGTACAGTTCGAAAATTAAACGAACATTTTTAGATTCATCTTTTTTAATGATTAATTCTCCATCTGCATCATTTTCATAGCCATAACATTTTCGGTTATATAATTTTGATGTTCCTTGTGCTGCATGACGTCTATAGCCCCATTTAATATTTTCACTGCGAGATTCATTTTCTGCTTGTGCAATTGATTCTATAATAGAAATCATCAATTCACTATCCGTATCAGCTGTATCGAGTCCTTCTTGTTCAAATATTACACGAACCCCATGTTCTCTCAATTTATGAAGTGATTCTAGCACTTCAACTGTATCACGACCAAAGCGACTAATGTTTTTAGTGATAATGATCTCTATGTTCTTTGCCTGACAATCTTCTAACATGCGCATAAACTCTTTACGTTTTGAACCTGTCTTCCCTGATACAATATCTATATATGTATCAACAAGCAACCAATTCGGAGTGACGGCTGTTAACCTGGTAAGTGCAGATACTTGGTTTGTTAAACTATTTAATTGTTCCATGCTGTTTGAACTTACCCGACAATATATCCCCACCCGCTTCTCACGTTGAACAGGTTTTGGTGGAATGAAATGTACCCTTCGATTTTCAGACATTTTCTTATCCTCCAGAAATCGTATTGAAAATATCATACTTAGACTAATCACATTTAATGTATTTTCGGCAATGTTAATTAGTCTAAATATAACATGATTTCCCCCAGTTATCTATCCTGTCAACTCCCTACCCAAAATCCATTCTATCAACTCAACCCCGAATTTCAGTGGTTTTAAAGCCAATAACAAAAAGGGTTTCACTTGTTTATTCACATAAAATAAACTTAGATGAAACCCTACAAACCTTGCTATATCAATACTTTAATTACTGATGCACTTATTCCCTAGACATCAATGCTACGCACTCAACGTGAGACGAGTTGATAGAATTGATGTATCTACACATTTTAGTGTAATGTTCGTATGTGGGAACATATCGACTTATTTGTACGTTCGCGGAAACATGTCAAATGCATTTGTATAAAAATAATGAGTTTAACTTTTGCTACGAACACTGCTAATAACTCAATAGATAAATTGGAATTTGTTAGCTTCCAATGATGTTCACCATCTTATGCTAAGCGCGAATTCTTGCTACATTGCGATTCATCAGTTTACGTCCTATATTCCGATAAATCCACTTTTTGAATGGTGTCAATTGTTGTTGATATTCTCCGAAGAATTCATCAGGTGAATTGAACACACCAAAATCGTGGTTAATACCATCTTTTTGAATATAAGTATCATTGGCATTCCAATCTACTTGTGGATTTTGAAAGTTATCGGTAGCAGCACCATATCCACAAAAACTGGCTTTGCAATCAGAAAACTTTTCTTGGAGTTTCTTCAAATATTGGCTATCAAGAATAAAACCCTCAATGTTATACCAATGCCCTTTATATTGAACCTCAACCCAGCTATGAATAATACTTTTGGGAGCAAGTTTATAAATAATACCTGTCATTGCACCTTTTTGCAATTTCTTATCAATAGTAAAACCATGAATTCTGCAAGGTACTCCAACGGCCCTTAGAAGTGCCATAAATAATATTCCCTTTGTATTGCACTGTCCATAACCATCTTTTAACACCTCAGAAGCGGATAACATATCATCTGTATTATATCCAAATGCAATATCGTCACGTACAAAATTGTAGATTTTCTGGATCTTTTGGAATTCCTCATTATTTCCCCACTTCTTTTTCGTTACTAATTCCTGTATTGTCCTATGGCTAAAATTTAACATTTGGGTTTCTTTTAAGTACTTATTCATCGTATAATCCTCCTTTTTACTTGATTATACTTTACCAATATATCTCTCAAAGAACTTTCAAAAACTCGCTATCTTTTACGATATTTGTCGCTGACATCCCTGTCATCATCTTATTCGTATATGCAAAATGTGACGGGCTATAAAAACCAGCTTCAATAGCTGCTACAGTCAAATTTTCACCATTGAAGATTAACTCGTATGCTTTCTGAAGTTTATGTAAAACAATATAGCTTTTTAGGGGAATGCCCGTTTGATCCTTGAACAAATGAGCTAAACGACTTTCAGAAAGATATGTCTTTTTAGAAAGATACTTTAACTGATGTAATTCATCTTCACACATACAATCATCCAAAAGATTTAAAACTTTCGTAACCCGTTCATCAAAACCCTTTATATTACCGTAAGATACATGAGATATAATGCTCTCGCAATAAAATATTATGTCATCATTGCATTTTTGTTTGAGTAATTTTTTAAAATCCGCCTGCATAACAATCGTCTTTTCATAAGGAAAAACATAATAAGGCTGATCCATTAATAGTCTCTTTGCCGCACAGCCTAGTTCAGTTGTAGGATCCATTAGAATAGTAAAATGAAACTCACTTTCTGAATTAAATGAATGAACTGTATCCATATTTACAAGAATAGCACTACATAAGATACGCTCCCCATTAACTTCAATGCTTGTTTCTTCTTGACTACTAAGGAACATTTGTAACATCCAATGCTTATGGTACTCAGCTTCTATTTTATTTGAGATTGACATAAAATTTCTACCGTCTTTAATAATATAGTTCATAACATCTTCTCCAAAATCATCATTTGTAAATTTAGGTGGCAGGTAATCAGTCCTGCATAATAATAATAATACTTTACAGCGAAATCCTGCCCCTCACTGACCAGCAAAAGAATGTTTCATCTAAAATTCTTATTATTTCAACGTTTATTCCCTAGACATCTACTCAACAGATGCTGCATGGTTTTGAGTGAATAGTATTAGTCGTTTAGCGAATTTTAGTAAACCTTACGTGTGTGGAAACACGTTGACTATTTTTGTGGTACGCGAGAACACATTTATAATCTAAACGTAAAATCATAAATCATTGCAATTCACCTTTCTTTTTCCATTCAATACTCGTTCTCGATGATTTTTAAACTTTTGAATTAATACTACATTATCTTCATAGCTAAATCTTTCGATTGCCTCATCTAGAATCGCTATCTCATTATCACAAACTTTTAACTTACGATAAGCAATTGCATATGAAGTATATAATACAGGTACTTCACATTCGTGAACATGATACTGAAATTCTATTTTTATCTGGAAATAATTTTATTGTTAACCACCCATTGACCCTTCACTTGGTTCACTATAATTTTCTTTCTATTTCTTGAATAGATTTTTAAATAGATTCACATTGACCCCACCTTATATTGAGCCCGGGACTAAAAGTTCATTCGGATAGTTTTCTTAGTAAAAAGTTTTTCCTTTTCGTTCTCTGTTAACAATTCATCAGGATATTTTTCTGAATCACGAATCCATTTCACCTTTCTCATTGCCCATTCATATTCCTCTGAATCTTTATTCATTTCAGCAGCAACATATTCCTGAATTAATTTAGAATAGAAGTAATTCAAAGAATTGTTTATAAGTTGCTGTGTTTTTGTGTATTCATTGTCTCGCTTTTCCTGTAAGATTAATCTTTCCTCTTCCTCTTTTAGCCTTTGCTTTTCCTTAATAATATAAGCCTTCTCTTCTTCATCTATTACCTCAGGTAACGAAAATATATAGACAAACACTTTTCTTATAAGATCTTCTATAGACATCCTCTTCGTTTGATTGATATTTTTTTCACTTCTACCCCAACTATACCAAGATAACTTATAACCAACTTCCACATTTATTATTCCTTTAGTCTCATATTCAAATGTATGATAAGTAGAATATCTTTCATCTTCTGTTGATAGGTTAATTTTTCTACAAGGTAGTTTAAAGTTCAAGGTAATAGTATATTTATCTTTAAGTATAACTTCAGTTTCATCATATTTGGGAACAATCTTAGCTCCCACTTTCTCAAGGGCCTTGAACAAACTATCTATAAAAGGTAAGACTTCCGGGAATATCTTTCCGGATGCCGATTTAATTCTCAATTTATCTTCTCGATAGGATTGAGTTTTTTTACGATACCCTACTATCGCCTTATGTGGTTTTGAAGATAGTGTTTTATTTATTTTTAAATTATTATAAATATCTATTAACCTATCTTCATCTTGTTTAAAGTAAGAAAAATAACTTTTTTCCTGTTCTGATAATTTGCCGTGACTTGTTTTTAATGGTGGTGATTCTTGTTTTTCTTTTTGTTTTGTAGACTTAACAATCTTTTTTGGAGCTAATTTAACTTGTTGCTTTTTCGCTTTTTTAATTGTAATCACTACATTATCTTCTGCCTTAGGCAATTCAGGTTGAGACGGTTTTTCATTTCCCATATATAATTTACTCCAATAAGACTGAGTTGGTAGTGGAATATCATGATTAACACATGCCTTTTTCAACTTATCATAAGGTATATCAAGTTTCTTAGCTGCTTTTGTCATTCCAACAGACCAGATTTCACCATATAAATCTTCCCTAGAAATTGATAACAAAAATACCACCCCATCTAATTTCGTTTACTTATATTCTATAACTATTAAAATTTTCGGTCAATTTAACACTAATAAAAGCCCATGCCTTTTCCGACATGAGCTCGTAAAGTATTCATATTATATTTCTTTTGCAATCTCAATCCCTGACTTAAATTCAATTGTTAATTGTCTTTCATGAATCGTTATCTTTTCAACCAAGCGTCTCACAAGTAAATCGTCATACACTTCAAGTTGCTGCGGTTGCTCTTTTAAAAACTTTGTCATTTCTTCAATCCGCTGTCTAAGTCCCTCTCGTGTTGCATTTTTCATCATGACTTCCTGCTTCAGTTCCCGTAATCGGTATATTTCTTCTGCCACGTCATCATAATCTTCTTTTGAATTTGCGAGTCTGAGCAGTTCCATTTGGAGCTCTTCTAACTTTTTGTCAATATCAGTTGTTGGTTTATCCGCATTTTCATTCAAAACTGTTTCAATATTTTCCATTAATATATTCAAATAGTTATCCTTGTTTCCTAACACTTCATTGATGGCTTGTACTATTGCTTGGTGAAGTTCATCTTCTCTGATTGTTTCTGCATTGCAAAGATGTGTTTTTCTTTCTAGCCTGCTAACGCATCGCCACACGATAGATCTGTATCCTCGGTTATTCCAATGTACCCTTCGGAAAACATCTTCACATTCTTTGCAAAAGACAATGCTCGACAAGGCATACTTGCTGCTATACACTCGTTTCTTTCCAGTTTTTCCGTTTCGAATATTTGCCCTTCGCATCATTTCTTCTTGAACTTGTAGGTAAATCTCTCTTGGAATGATTGGTTCGTGGTTATTTTCAACATAATATTGAGGGACATGTCCGTTATTTACAACTCGCTTCTTGGTTAAGAAATCTACAGTATATGTCTTTTGAAGTAATGCATCCCCGATATACTTTTCGTTTTGGAGAATCTTTTTAATCGACTCTGGCCGCCACTTAGATCGTTTAGCTGCGGTAAGTATTTCATCCGCTTCAAGTCCACGTGCAATTTGAACCAAGCTAGCCCCTTCTAAATATTCTCGGTAAATTCGTTTAACGATTTTTGCTTGTTCTGGTTTGATGACTAATTTGTTATGTTCATCTTTTGTATAGCCTAGAAAACGATTATGGTTTACCTGCACCTCGCCTTGCTGATATCGGTATTGAATACCTAGTTTTACATTTTGGCTAAGTGACTGACTTTCTTGTTGTGCTAGGGATGCCATGATGGTGAGCATAATTTCACCTTTTGCATCCATTGTATTGATGTTTTCTTTTTCAAAAAACACAGGTATTTCTTTATCCTTAAGCTGTCTAATGTATTTCAAACAGTCCAGCGTGTTTCTCGCAAAACGACTGATGGACTTTGTGATGATCATATCGATTTTGCCATTCATGCTATCTTCAATCATTTTATTAAACTGCTCACGCTTTTTGGTATTTGTCCCAGATATTCCATCGTCCGCATAAATGCCTGCCAACTCCCATTCAGGATTGTTCTGAATATAGGTAGTGTAGTGTTCCACTTGAACTTCATAACTAGTTGCTTGTTCTTCGCTATCTGTTGAAACCCGACAATAAGCTGCCACTTTCAACTTTTTCTTATCCTCTGCATCAACATTTCTCGTTCTTCTCCTAGCTGGGATAACTGTTACGCTTCTTGCTAAAGCCATTTTAAGTCACCTCTTCTTTAATTAATCTGTATACATATTCTGCTTGTTTAATTGGATTGTTGTATTTGTCTTCCACTTCTCCGATCGTAAATTCAAAACATGGTGTAAATGACTCTTCCTCTTTCGTTCTATTTAATCGTCCTAGTTTTTTCGCTCGTTTAAATCTTTCGTTTTTTAATTGTTCAAATTGTTCTTTTGAAATTAATCTCGGAAACAATTCATTTCCTAGATACCTTTCATCTGTTAATATTCTAGTAATTCCGCCATGTGACCGATTAATACCAGATTCCCTTGCTGCATTAGCTACAGATTGGCCCGATAAGTATGATGCGATTAAAAGCTTTAATTGCTCAGCTTCTTTGGCATGAACTTCAATTTTTCCGTTTACTATTGCATATCCAAAAGGTGTATGTGCCATTAGCGATCAATCCTTTCTCTAAGTGTAATGCCACAATTCAAATGAAATCCTATCTCATTTGGTGAATATACGATTATCTTTTTTACAATGTCTTGAAAAGATTCTTCATCAAATGCATCTATAAATATTCCTTGTTTAAAGTATTTAATAAGCCGCTTTACTTCACTTAGCTGATTTGAACTGTCATTGATTAAATACAGTAACTGCTCTCTTTCTTCTTTTAGCTTCATATTCTTTTGGGACAATTCAATTTTCTGTTGATTGAAAATAGCAGGTTCTAAAAAGCCTTTTGTCATTAATTGAATTAATGTATTCAGTTCATCTTTTGTAACTTCGAGTTGTGCTTCTATTTCAGAAATCATTTGATAGTTTTCATCTTGATTTGACGTTTCTAGTTGTTTGGATAGTGGGATTAATACATAACTATAACCAAACTTTAGTTTATTCATCATCGTAATAAATGCTTGATGAATACGTTCTTCCCTTATAAAAAGCATTGAACATTCGTCTCTGTATTTGATATGTGTTGAACAGCACCAGGCGATATATTTTTTATGGGTTGAAGTATGAATTCTTCTTTTAAATGTATGGCCACATTCCGCACATTCAATCTTTCCTGAAAAAGGATAGCGGTTTAAATATTTTTTACTTCCGACTGCTACATTCTTTTGGCTTGCTTGATATTCTAGCATTCGATTAGCCGCTTCAAAGTCAGCATGTGTGATAATCGCTTCATGATGATTTTCAATTAGGTATTGATCCAATTCACCTTGATTTACTTTTCGATTAAAATGCTCATCAGTAAAAGTCTTTTGAAGTAGCACATCTCCAGTGTATTTTTCGTTCTTAACAATTCCACGTATCGTAGAACCTGTCCAATTGCCATTTCGTTTTGTGGTAATTTTTTCCTCATTTAATTCCCTAGCAATCCGCTCTGTTCCCACTCCTTTAAGCACACTATTGAATATCCGCTTGACTACTGGTGCTTGTTCTTCATTTACAACCACCCTTTCATCGATATAATCGTAACCGTATGGCGGATATGACAATTTGTAAGTCCCTCGTTTGAATCGTTGTCTAATCGACCACTTACTGTTTTCTGAAAGTGACACTGATTCGTTTTCTGCAAGGCTACTTAAGATTGAAAGCATGAGTTCACTTTCCATAGAATTTGTATTGATGTTTTCTTTTTCAAAATAAATGTGCACACCTAAGTCCATCAATTTTCTAACCAGTTCCAGGCAGTCAATCGTGTTTCTCGCAAATCGACTAATAGATTTTGTTAAAATGAGGTCAATCTTTCCTTTTTCACAATCAGATATTAAGCGAAGCAATTCTGACCGTCTATCCTTTTTCGTTGCTGTAATACCTTCATCACTATAAATATCAACTAGCTGCCATTCATCATTATTTTCAATTAAAGTTTTGTAGTGTCGCCTTTGTGCTTCTAAACTAATAAGCTGATCCTCATTTGATGTTGACACTCGTATATATGCGGCTACCTTTTGTTTCGGTTTTACTACTGAAGATGTTGTCACATCAAGTGTTGTTATCTTTCTCATCCACTCACCCCCGTTTCTTGTATGTGACATATTAGCGTTAGAACACTGTTATATCAAGGTTTATCGCACATTAAAGGGCCTAATAATAGATTGAATTTTTGACGATTTAATTTACTTATTTGATCGAATTCTTCCCGCGAAATAAGCTCTTCTTCATATAGTTTCATAAGCATTTTTTCAGCAAGATGAAAATTGAGTTCATTTTGAAGTTGTTCTTTATTTGGTCTTGATGGTTTTATTTCAGTTGTTTGATGATTTGGTGAGAGTTGTGTCATTCGCATATGGTTTTCCTCCTAAATAGTCTTCTACCTATATGCGAAAAATAGAGGGAATTCGAACCCCTAATACTTAATTAAAATTACCAATAGATTTAAACGTGGTATAATATTAGCCATACATAAAAATGGAATATTGCAATAATTTGTGAGTTTTAAATAAAGTGAGGTGATTTTATGGAAGCTTCAAAAAACGTTGTTTTCCCTAATGAAATGTTAGCCGAAATGGAGATAGAGGATACGTTTTTTCCGACTAATTCAGATCAAATCGGTATTGCAGTTCTATCCCATTTCCAAGATTCAGAACACATCATGAGGATCTATCAATTACTATTTAACAATAAATCTAGCTCATTTGAACCTATTCAGAAATTAGCTTCATTTTCTTTTGGTACCAGGGAGCATTTTGATGATTTTCTAAAAATGTTACCAAATATGACTGGATTGGAAATGTTGATGTTATTAAATCCTTTAGCTGACATTAACACTAATCCACATTAAATGGGGGATGTAATTTGTCTGAATTTGTCAAGAATCAACATTATGTTTCGCAATTCATTTTAAAAAGGTTTGCTAATAAAAGCAATCAAGTGTGTGAGTTTTTAATACCAACCAATCGTTTTTATATAACCAATACTAATAAAGCCATGAGCGAAAAATTCATATATGAACATGACCATTTAAAAAAGAATTCTTTAGAATCTATTTTTAGTGAAATTGAAGGTAAGTTTGCTAATGAATTCTATAAAATTGAACCATACATTAATAAACAGGATTTTCAAAATGTTGCCCGAATAATAAGTAGCAACTTATATGAAATCCTTATTTTCTATTATCGTAGTGGCGCCCTTTTACATGAATTTTCTAGTCGGTATGATTCAATATCACAAGAAGAGAAAATTGAATTACTTATTTCAAAAATTATAAACATTGATTATTTAATTGCCTTATCGCAATCTATAATAAAAGGGTATAAGTGGAGTGTTATTAAAAGTAACAATTCAAATTTTTTATTAAGCGATCAATTTATCAGTACCGCTGCTTTGTCTATTAAAGGTAGATTTTCGAATGTTAGTAACAGACAAATGGGTATGAAAGATGTAATTATCTTAATTCCAATGTCGAAAGACTATTATTTTGTTTTTTTTAACGGTAAAAAACCTTATTATTTAAATGATTATGCATACAGTGAATTAACAGATAAGGAAACACTAGAGATTAATAGAGTTATTTTGAATAATTCCTATAAAAAATGCATTGCACCAGTAGATACTCAATTCGAAAATATCCTCCCCTATTTTGAAAAAGAAAGCCCCTCTAGTTCTTTTGCAAAATATACTGATGGAGTACATAAAGAATTCATTATAAAAAAAGAACTCTTTTTCTATGAAGAAGATTCTTCCACTTTCGAATTTATTATTGGCGGAAAGGTGTTTTCATATAGAAAGTTAAAGCGAAACGATAAGTGTAAGTGTGGTAGTAAATTAAAGTTTAAAAAGTGTTGCCATGATTACGTTAAAAAAGCTGAGTACACTATTAATAGAATGCAAATGCTTATAGACCAAAGAGAACACCTTGCAATAAGAAATGGAATTTGTGAATTAAGTATATTTGAAATTACTTCAGATGAGGAACCTAAACTATTAAAAGATATTAAATCTATAAACAATAATATTTAAACAAGGAAAGGAGGTTCGAAAAATGGGATGGGATATAATGAGCACAGACACTTATCCGTGTGAATGTGGTAAGGGCACATATACTGAAGTTAGAGAGATGGACGATTGGAACAGAATAAGAGTTCATCGAACAATTAACTGCCCAATTTGTAAACTTAAAGCAGAAGAAATTGAAAATAAATTAATAGAAGAACGTAAGAGATTAGATACATTGGCTAGAGAAATAAAATCTTATTTTAAAGAAAATTACATTGAACAATGGTTTGCTTATTTTTCAGCAGCTAAAAGTAAGAAGGCGGTTTGGGAGTATTCAAGAGATTTAAGAGTCAACAAAGGAAGTCTTAGCACATTTTATAATAGAAAATATACAAGCATGGAAGAGTACATTTCAGAACTTGCAACTTTTGATAACATGAAAAATATTATGGAAGCACTTGATATTCATGACAATAATTTAACCCGCAAAGTTGAAGAAGCAATGGAACTCTATCAGAAAGAACATTCAAGAGCAATTGCGGAGTGGCATAGAAAGCACTAAAGTTATTATTCAAATCACATTTGTTGTTGAATAAACCACTCTAAATTTAAATTCAGCTAACATAGCTATCCCAAAGAGCATTGGACTCTTTGGGATAATTTATTTTATTCATACTTCACAAACGCATCTTTAAAGCCAGCCTTCTTTGCTTTTTCCAATTGCTTATCTGCATTCTTTTTAACACTATAAGCTCCAATCTGCACACGATATAATTTCTTACCGCCAGTTGATGGTTTAGATGTCGTTGTTCCTTTCGCTAATTCTTTCTTCACATCTGCTCGGAATGTCTCCATTGACTTACCATGTTTTGAAAACCAATGACGCGGGTCACCATGATTACTAGCGATTTTCTTTTGGTAACCTTCGTAATGTCCGATAATATTTTTCTCTGTCAATTTGTATTGTTTACAAAGATAAGCAGCAAGTTCAACCGCTTCTTTATAAATCTTATTAAAGTAAGTTTTATTTGTTAAATTATCTTCACAGATTTCAAAACCAATATGTGTGTTGTTTGCATCACCTCCCGCATGCCATCCTCGATGATTCCAAGGTAGTGTTTGGTAAGTTGCAATCGATCCATCTTTTAACTTTCCAATAAAAGCATGAACACACACCTGTCTACCATCTGGACGTGGCTGGTTCCAGTGATTGTTGTATTGATTCTTTCCTAACAAACCATCGTCTGGACCAACGTAACGTTTTAAATTCGGATTGTTTGCCCCTGTGCTATGGACCATAATTCCCTTTGGCGTGATTTTCCTTCCAGCTTTGTAACATTCATTCTTCGTTAAAAATAATTGTTTTAATTTCATTATTCATTTCCTCCCTTATTGTTTAACTGAGCAAGTACATTTTTCAACTTCTCAGGTATTGGTAGGCCTAATCGCGAAGCATTTTCTAGCATGGAAATTCCTTCATTCGAGCAATAAAAAAAGATGACTGCTGTTCTAAGAACGCTGCCATCCCCTATCAAATGCGTGTCAATCATATGCCCGACACCTACCAACATAAAAATTAATACTTTTTTAAATATTCCTCGGTAACCAATCTCACTTGATAGTTCCTTATCAACAATTGCACACATAATTCCAGTGATATAATCAGCAACAACCAATATGATCAAGGCATACAAAAAGCCATCTAGCCCTCCTAAAAACCAACCAATAAATCCACCTAGTGCTGTAACGATGATTTGTATCCAGTTCCATACGTCCTTCATTGAATATTTCCCCCTTCAATTTTAAAAACATCTATATAAAAAGGGCATCCACACTTTGTAGACACCCTTGAATTATTCATATTTGTTTGGGTAATGCTTCCCACACTCGCATATCTTCCTGCCCTAATGACCAAATGGCAATCCCTCGTAATTTCCATCGGTAAGCCGCTTCATTTGCCCAATAAACCAGACTATCGACATCTTGATAATAAAGAATCGAAAAACCATCGGCATCTCCTAGAAATAATCGTGATATCCAAAGATTAATATCCTTTGGTTTTATTTTGACGGTATAATCATTTCCCGCAATTAGTGGTAATTCTTGTGAGTGGAAGAAATCATAATCCATTGATATATCATCATTTCTTGTGCTTATTTCTTCTACATCATTATTTACTTTAAAGACTTGGAACTCATTATCCCAGGTAACTCCTGTTCTTGGTATTCTTCCAAATTCTACTGTGTTTCCATTTGGAAAAGTTATATCTACACTTTCATATGGTTCGTATGTCCATGCATCTCCTAAACGGAGTAAGTCAGATATCATGCGGTTATCTGAACGAATTCCTGCATAGCCTCCACTGAAATCGTTTATATCCACTTTAAATCTGAATGTGTTTGCTGCCCCGGAATACACCCTGACAGAATTATTACGAATTCGCATTTCAATCGTGTACAGATTAGGAGCAGTTCGTAAATTAGCGTTTGATGTTCGTTCAATTTGAACATTATAACTACCCAGTAATGAATTACTTTTATACAACTCTAGACGTTGAGAAGTATAATTTAAACAGCAAAACAAATCTCCACAAAAAACTCCTGCTCTCCCACTTCCGTTTTGTGGGAATCCAATTCTTGCTCTAATGTGTATATCTTTAAAATCTGAATATCTCCATGTCAATTCACCTTTTCCATCAAGCTGTGCATAAGGACGTGGATTGTTAAAATCATCTTTTTTCCATACTTCCCATTCACCGCTTAGGGTTGTCCAATAATTGCTAGGTAGCGGATTTTCATCCCTGAAGTCTTCGTACCAAATAAGGGCTGAGTCTGGTTTTCTTCTCAATACTTCGGTCGTTAATTTAAATGCCCGGTCAGGTTCTACCATTTGACCATTTACCCCTTTAAATTTTCGCGGGGCAAGTAAAAATTCTGCTTCACCCGCGCTAGATGATTGCCTGAAGTCTGAGCAAACTCTAAAACCATAAAACTGTACACCAGGTATTCCTGCTTTAACTTTGATGGTATGTGCACCTGCTGTTAAGGATATATTCTTCTTTAACGTTAACCAACAAGTTGTTCTCCAATAAGGCCACCATAGCCTTCTCTCTTTAATAGTTGTTTCATCATTATCAATTGATATCTTAATAGAATTCTTATCCCAAAATGGAAAACCAATTCTTACTGCAATGTCATAAGTTCCACTAGATTGTAATGTGAAATTATATATCGTTTCACCGTTTTCACCGAGAGTAACCATCTGAGAAGAATCAGTTACAATTCCCGCATGACTATCATAATTACTGCCTTGACGGTCAATATATATATTTCCAAACTCCGTCTTTTGTTGTTTACTATACGCTGTTAAAAAGCTTCTTCGGTTATAATCTTCTGCAATTAATGGATTGGTTCTCGTAACTGCATCTGGACCTTCCATGTAATCATAGACATGTGGCAATGCCCATGGGACTTTATCGTAATCATCCCAATAAGCAATGATAGGAATCATCGGTTGCGGTGGTGCATCATTTGTAAAGTTATAACCACCTGTCATCCAAAGTTGTGCAGCATAATAGGTGTTGGACGTACCACGATAAACCCTATTTAAATTCTGAGGAGTATCATCAATTCGCCAGTTCCAACCGTAACCTGGAAGACCTAAGAATATCTTCTTTGGAGACATGACGCTTGTTGCATAATTATAAATACCTTCCAACCAATCTCGCGGGGAAACAGGACCAGGAGCGGAACCCGCCCAAGCCATCCCATAACTCATAATCGCAGCCGTATCACAATAAGGATCTAAGTTTTCATAAACACACCAGTTTTCTCCACCAACAGAACCTTGAACCCCTGTCATTCCAGGTAAGCAGATATTGACTAGTTTTGATGAGTCATGTTGTTTGACAGTTTGATAGATATCTTTAAACAGGAGGTTCGCAGCATCTTTATTTTCATAACCACCACCACGTTCCAAATCAATATCAACACCATCACACCATGGATACTTATTCATGATTCGAACGATTTCAGATAAAAACTTATCCTTTGCACCATTTGTGTTATTTCTGATTGCTGTAAATATAGATGCCGTTCCATGATTCATGATTGTTAGCAGCCACTTTATATGAGGCCATTTATTAATATACGGCATCATGCTCGATATACTTGTCCCTGTTTCTTTAATAGTACCTGTAATATCTACCTCAAATGTAAATATACCTACCGTATCAAGCCTATCCCCGTATTTGTTTAAAGCCTCATACATTCTTGCGTTTCCCATGAAACTCCACACCATTGTCTTTTTGCCTTCTAGATATTGACTCATTGCTTGCCACTTCCTTCTTGCATTTCCTGGAATTCAAATAAAACTCGTGCTGCTTTTCCTTCTTCGAGTTCTACAATGTGCTTACTATCAGATGCTGCGGTATATTGATAAAACCCTTCTTTTTCTGTTTTGCTTTGATTTCGCAACGCTTGTCTACTTGAAGCCAATAATGAAAATGTGTCATCTGGATTTGCTACAGCTTTAAATTTCATATGGTGGGATCCATATCCTTGCGAAAGTTTAATACTTCCTGCTTTCATTGATTGAAGGGGTGTGATATGACAATCCAGTCCTGCAGATGTTGTTCCCAGATTAAATATGACAATCATTTCTTTACTTCTAACCACTCCATTATAGAAACGAACTGGGAGAACCCCGCTTTCTTCTCTATATTTTTCAAGTGAGGTTTCTGTGTTTAAGACATATCCCGTTAGCTTATCGCCTTCTTGAAGTTGTATATCTGTATAATAAATCGTCCCCGTACAGTCTGTAACGAACAATTTCAAAGTTACATTTACGACTCTTTTATCTTCTTTCACACGTATCGTTTCACTAAATCGAGTAAATTGTATCGCCATTCGAATCACCTAACCATCAAGAGTCCACTTTATTTCTGATACATGCCCAACCCACCCAGTAGCGATTGAGCCACCTTGCAAAAGAATATCTGTAAAATACACTGTCCCAGTGCAATCTTTTACAAATAATCGAATTGTTAATTTCTTAATTTTCCCAGATCCTTTTGGAGTAATTGCATGTGCAGTTTGAGTTAAAAAAACCATTTCAAACACCTCTAATATAAATCAATAATTCTCTTTTCAATCGATCCATCTTCGTATTCAATTTCCACTTCAATCCCTACTTGCCCATTTGGCCCTTTCTCTAGATTTTCAGAACCAATTTGTGCGGATATAGTATAATTCTTTCGATTTGCTGGATATACGGTTTGATACATAGATTTCGTCATTCCCAAAACACCTTCTGCTTTAAAAGATGCATCACCGCTTGCACCATTATTCGTATCAACATTAAAACCAGAATTCACCCAGTAAGTAAATCCATCATCTGCTCTGGAGTTTCTTAAATGGTTAAACGGTACTAAATCTTTTATTTCCTGCCGATCAAGCACATCTGTGTCATGTAGCATATCTGCAGCCTTATCCCACTGGGCTGATGAATCACCTAATTCTTTTAATTTTGTCGATAATTCAATCACTGTTTTCCATGGTTCTTGCAAATTGTACTGCCTGCGTACGATACGAGTCTTCACTTGTAAATTTAATTCTTTATCGTTAACGGTAACAATATCTCCTAGATCCCACTCTTCATGTTCATAACCTGTTAGTACGGATAAGTCCATAGCAGTTAAAACATAAGACACTCTTGGCTTTGCGTATTGACCTAACCTCATATTTGCAAACTCTAACATTTGATAAGGATTGCTAAATGATGAGGCATCAAGTGTTGCAATTCGAACTTCCGATGTAAAACTATAATCTTCTACATATGCTTTGTTATTATTGATAGATGAAAATGTCATGCCATCTTTACCGTATGCGTATAATCTTGTCACTAAACTTCTTGTATCCACTGTTCTTTGAATACTTTTCATATTCTTTCTATAGCTAAATAACGCACCACTATCTTTACCGCCAATTGTCAGTAAATGAACTAAACGATTCGCACTATCAAAAATTAAATCCCCACCATGGATATTTTGCACTTCTCGTAATATAGATAATGCATTTTTCTCCTCTGATTCCCACGTCCGCTTTGTAGTTACATTCACATTTCCAACAGACCACTCCGTTCCTTCTACCGCATATTTCATCGGGACATCAGCAGTATCTGCATTAAATTCAATAGGCTGTTTGTCCGTACTAAAAGCTAAGTCATAAAAATCTGCTTCTGCATATACGTGAGTGATGATATTACCTTCTTGGCTTTTTTCATCGGTTATCGTTCGTATGCGATACACATCGTCTACGATTTGAATTTGTTTTTCGTTTTCAATACTTTCCCTTTTTAAATCATGAAAAGGAATCTTAAACTCTAAGATGTCAGCACCATTAATTTCACTTGTAACAATGACATCAAACGCATTTTCTAAAACTGCATCCCATGCTCCATTACTATCCAAAACGACAGGCCTAGCAAATCCAAGTTTTTCATAGGCAGGTTTTGGGATATCATGCAATATAACTTCTATTAGTTTCGGTGTTTTCGTTTCATCTTCTGTCGTTAAAGTAATGCGATAGCGGATATAGGCTCTATTAGGTGAAATTAATTCACCTGTTGGTCCAATTGTTTGCCACGAAGTCCAATCCTCAAGGTCATCTGATGTGGATGTTTCTACTAAACTAATCGCAGTTGTTCCAGCAATATATTCACTAGTTACTGAAACTCTACCATTGCCACCTAAACTACACTTTTTAGGTATTGTATAGAGCACACCACTACCTGGATACTTGTTATCTTCTTGCTTTAAAATAACAGCACCTGGTTCCGTTAATGCATCTACTTGGGATGCACTATCTGCACCATTTGCTTGAATAGAAGATTTAAAATATAAGTGTATATCTTCCATTGTTAACTTTGAATCTTTCTCAAAAAACCAATCATCAAAACCTCCAGCATAGTAATACGTATCTTGTAACATACCCATGACAATGTCAGCGGTACATTCTTCATTCAATACACCTGTATAATTTCTTACAAGTGATTGCCAAGTCGCCCCATTCGACCTATCACCGATAAAGTTTTGAATTGTTTTATTGTTTCTATTAATAATTGTTGTGATAAAATACCAGCCATTATTTACAAAGCTAATACTTGGTGTCTCGGATGTATCATAAATTAATGTCCCAGCATTGTTATAAAGCATTAATCGTAGTCTTCCTTGATATAAAGATATATAGAAAATTGGTTGTCCTGGTCCATTTCTTGTACTAAATATAGGAATAAATGTTTGACCGATTGAGTAGGTTGTTGGATTTATCCAGCCACCGACAACAATTTTCTCCCCTAAATCAGTAAAAAAGCTACCATCATTGGTAGCGGTGAGATACGTCTTTTCACTTGTTGGATTGACAATATTCTGCCTGAAAAATCGCCCAAACTTCCCTGCCACTAAACTGGCAGATGTTCCAGACCAATTTGATATAGTAAAATGATGATTATTCATACTGCTGTCTTTTAACTGATTATTATTTGGTTGTGATTCATTAAAATGCCATAATGCAACTGTTTCATCATGAATCGGAAACTCACCAGTAAAATCTGTTTGAGATGTTACAACCGATTTAATCGCCATAATAAAATCACCTCCATCTACTTTGACTTAATATGTGAAGTTCCGTAAATGCTGCTCCTGTACTATTTACTTTTATTTCATTACTACCAGGATATAAAACTGGAAAATTTAACTCATCTAAAACAGATAAACCATTCCGAACCGTATTTCCACTTGTATCTGTTATTTTTGCAGTTAGTAATCCACTATCAACGATTAATATTTCATTTGATGATAATGGGCCATTAACTTTTAAACTTTCGCCATTTGTGGTAACCGTTAAAAATGTTGAACTTGAACTACTGATATTTCCTTTCATTCGATATATCGGGAAAGATTCTATATTGCCTAACTCCCTTTCAACTACATGGCTACCAGTAGAATTAATCGTAAATTGCTCATCTGTAATCGCATAACCATAAGGGTCTGGACAAACAAATGTAAGTTCAAAGGAACCTGCACTTCTTAATATTCGTTCACAATCCACTTCCTCTACTAAACGTGCTAAAAAATATCTGTTTGGAATATCGTCTAGCACTAATTGTTTTAATCCTAAATTAGGGTTCAACCATTCAGCTACATCATCCAATAGATGAATTACTTCGGTAAATGAATGCTGCGGAAAAATATTACAAATGACTTTGATATATTTTTCTGATGTATCTGAACCTAGATCGGCAATTCCCATTCGACCAGGTATAACTTCAAATGCATTTCTAGGAGCGGGAGAAACTTGCCAACTAACAATTCTTGCAGTGATTTTCATGTTTTTCGAATGAACGCCATCAAATGTAAACCCCATTCATCCCACTCCTTTCTAACTTGGCACGAACCTCCCTTGTGCTCGAGACCCTGTTTGAATTAAGTTATATAATTCTTGTGAAACTTTTCTAATATCATCTTCACTTCTGACAATCATTTGTTGGATCGTAATTAATGATCCATATCCATCTTGACTTGTTGTAATACCGTTTGCCCCTACATTCACGTTTGATTGAATGTCGAAATCTGTCGGAACTGCATCTTGTATATCCTCAGAAACTTGACTCATTGCCTTATCAAAACCAACCCCTAACCCTTGAGCCATATCATCACCAATACCAGCAAATACAGTTGATGGAGATTTAATACCAAGTAAACCTTTTACTCCACTTACAATTCCACCTACAAAATTACTGATTTTATCTTTGATCCAAGTAACCATGGAGGCAATTCCATCCCAAAGACCACGTACAATATTTCGACCGATTTCGACAATTGCAATTGCTGCTTTTCCTATTCCCGTAATTAATGCCATCACAATTTGTGGTAAAGCAGCGACCAGGGAAGGTATAGCTTTAATTATGCCAACTACTAATTGCAAAATGATACGGATCCCCATATCGATAATCATCGGTAAGTTTGAGGTAATAAAGTTAATAATTGAATTTATTATTTGTGGTAAGGCAGCTATCAATCTAGGTAAAGCTGCAACAATACCTTCAGCTAAAGCCATAATAATTCGAAGAGCCGCATTTAATATTTGCCCTAAATTATTGATTAACGTATCTACAATTAAAATGATTGCATCTATAACCGCTGGAATTAGCTGTGGCAAGGCACCTGCTATCCCATTCGCTAATGCGATAACAATTTGGATGGCCGCTTCAATTAAAATAGGTAAATTTTCAATAATAAATTTCGCAACAGTTGTTACTAAATATACGACCATTTCAACTAACGGCTCGATATTCCCTACAATCGCCTCAATAATCCCTGTTAATAAAGCAATCGCACCTTCTAATAAAGGTGGCAGTAAAGTAGGCAAAAGTTCTACCAATACATTCACAAGCTCTGTTAGCATTGTGGCTATCATATCAATGGCACCCGGGATATACTCTGTAATTCGATTAATTCCTTGAATTAAAAAAGATGATATTCTCTCGCCTATAGCGGTAATATCACCTTCTTGAAATCCATCATTTAATATTTCAGTTATATCTCGAACTAATTCTGTCACATCACCAACTGCCCCTTGGGCCATTTCTGCAAACTGTTCTCCGATAACGATTTGTAGTCCTTCATAGGCTGATTTTAAACTTCGTACAGAACCCGCTATTCCACTTTCCATCGTGTCTGACATTTGCTGCGCAGCACCATCAGCATTTTCAAGTTCCTTATAAAGGTTATTCATCTCATCGCCAGTCCCAGATAGTAATGCATTCACACCCGCTAAGTCTTGTTTATTGAAAATATTACTTAAGGCGTTCATTTTATCCGCTTCTGACAATCCATCAAGTTCTTTATTTAAATCTGTGAATATATCGTTCATATCTCGAATATTCCCTGATGAATCAGTAACGCTTATGCCTAGACTTTCTAATTCTTTTGCAGCAGCTGATGTGGGAGAAGTTAAGGACATAATGATGTTTCTTAGTTTTGTTCCGCCTTCTGCTCCTTTTATCCCCCTGTTAGCGAGAACTCCTAACATAACATTTAATGTATCTAAATCTTGCCCAGCATTTTTCATTGTCGCTCCCGCAACGAGTATTCCTTCACCTAATTGCTGTACATCTGTGTTTGACTTTTGTGAGGTCTTCGCCATTTTGTCCATGTACATGTCCATATCAGCGATTTCAAGGCCTAAAGCAGCCATGGAGTCTGTAACCAAATCAGATGCTCTTGCTAAATCCATATCACCCGCGGCAGCAAGTGTAAGCACACCTGGAAGTGCTCCTATCGCCTGTTCTGTATCATATCCCGCTAAAGCTAGATAATTTAACGCTTCGGCTGATTCAGATGCGGAGAAACGTGTACTTGCTCCCGCATCTTTTGCTGCTTGAGATAATTTATTAAAGGCTTCTTCCCCTTCTTCTCCTGTAAGTCCCATTGTTGCTTGAACTTGCTTCATGGCATCTTCATATTCGCCATATACATTTAAAGAGTCCTTTATAAACTTACCTGATGCAACCGCTCCAGTCCCAATTGCAGCCATTGCTGCGGCAGCTGCTTTTAAGCCTGCTACCAATACTTTACCCGCAATTTCACCCGCTGTTTTTAAACCATTCACAAGTTTTTCAACTTTTTCTCGGTTAAGCTTCTTTACTTCCTCTTGTGAGTCCTTCAGTTCACGTTCTAAATTATTTAATTCGGCATTCGCATTATTTAACTGAGTTTGCCATGACAATGTTCTTCTATCATTTTCTCCAAAGGATTCAGCAGCATTGGCAAGAGCCTTTTCTAGTGTTGATACTTTTTCCTTTTGTGCATCAATCTCTTTATTTAATACTGCATTTCTCGCTGTTATAGCTTTAATCGATTTATCATTTCTATCAAATTCTGATGTCACTAATTTCATTTCAGAACCTAGCACTCTGAAACTTTGGTTAATTTCCCGTAGAGATTTCTTAAATTCTCGTTCCCCTTCAACACCAATTTTAAGACCAAAATTGTCTGCCATACTGCCACCTCCTCCTAAAATAGATATAAAAAAAGAACAATCTATTGATTGCTCTCAAATCCATGTCCTTATATTAACGCTGTGTTGCAAAGCCTTCGTACTTTGGTTCATATTTGTAATGAAGTACCGCTTCAATCAAGCCCAATGTAAATATGCCAAGCTCAACATTCACTAAAATGTCAATCCTTCTGCAATTCTCTTTTATCCACACACCAATGTTTTCCTCAGTTATACCAAATTGCAACATATCCGGATCCCTTAATATTGATGCGGCTAACGTGCTTTGGGCTGATTTCGGATTGTAATGTTGACTTAAGAATCTAGGACCACTCTTAGAGCCTGCTTTGCCTATTTTTAAAAATCTGTCATTATACCAAAATGCATATACTCCCATCATTCCAATAGGAAGCGATTTTGGTTTATGTGGTAAACCTCTATCAATAATTTCATATCCTTCTACTACAATAGGTTTACCTATCGTTTTACTCACATCCTGTATTAATGAATCAATCTCGTTGATTAGTTCCATTCAATATTCCCCCACATTCAGATATTCTGAATACTATTGTATCAGAATTTTTAAATACCTAACGGAATAACATCATCAATCGATAGTTCATTTTTAGGTTTTGTGAGACCCGTGAATTGTTTGTGGATTTCCCATTGATCAAGTAAATGGCCAATAGGCATCAACCATACTTCTTCTTCAGTCCTTTTTAGCTGCGTGACTCCATAATAAATAAGTCGAGCAAACATTTCTTCATCGTTTACTCGACCACTTCGTTTTTTGTATCGGTTTCCTCCGACTCAATATGTCGTTTTGTCCCTTTAAACATTGCTTCCATAATTGCATCTTTAAAAGTTGCCATCTCAGCAGGAGATGTTAACAGTTCCACATCATCTTCTGTTAATAAATCTTTCTTTTCTTCATTCAATCGATTATGGATATGGATACTTTGATTGGCAAGTAGGGTAATTAACCAGACAATCTCATCTAAAGCCATCTCAAAGTTTTCAGCTTTCATTAACTTCTCACCTAAATCTTCTAAGCCACCATACCTTTTTGCAATTTCCTTTGTTGCTTTTGTTGTTAAGATTAATTCATAGTCCAAACCACCAATTGAAATCTTTGCACTTCTTTCACTCGTCATAATTGTTCGCTCCTTTTATCCTTCAGTCCCCGCAGCAAATACTGGTTCATAAACTTCACTATACCAACCAGTAATTATTTCTTGATTCACACCATCGTCACCTTCACTAACTTCCGCTTTCCATGGATGTTTTCCTTGACCATCAAGCTTGTTTCTCCGTAAAACCGTACCTTCAATTGTTGGTGTAGAGAAAGTGATGCTGTCCCCTTTTGTCGCAAGGTTTGTCGCTGGAATACCAAATTTCACTCGGTATAGCCAAAAATATCGGTATTTCCCATTTGCCTTTTTCGCCCTAAAACCAATCGCAACTGGATCTCCACCATCTTCACTTGTAGATATCAGTACATGATTATCGTCAATTGTTGCACCTGTTAAATCACTAGCTGCTGCCACACCGATATCATCAATACCAAGCGATAATGTTCCGCTTTGAAATTCTTTAATCACTTCAGCCGCACCATCATCTGCATATAAAGTTGCCTCAGCTAATTCAACAGATAATTCAGCACTAATCGCCTTTGCTAAAGGTGTTGGAGTTTCATAGGTTTCTTCACTATTTTCTCCTTCTGTTATTTTTGCATAATAAAGCCGATCAAGACCAATAGTCGCCATAAATTATTCCTCCATTTCAAATTCATAATATTTTGCTACATCAATAGCTAAATGATGATATCCAGTATCATCTTCATGACCGATATATCTCCTATCTGTAATAACAAAATCCGCACCCAAAAGAGTGCGGACTAAACTATTTTTAATTGATGTATAATTCTTTTTTGAAAACAACGAAACCCTAACTTCTTGTACATCATACTTTGGAATATTATCTGCATGTAATTCAAACATATCAACGATTGGTGTGATTACAATGTATAAATCAGGAGCAGTATCTGAAAAGATACCTGTTTCAACTGGAATACCACATTGTTCCGCAATTTGAGTTACTTCGGCTAATACATTCATATGCTTTCCACTTCTTCTTCCAATTTTTTAATCATCGCATCCATACAAGGTTGCCTTGATGTTCTTCTTGCTGGTTTTAAAAATGGCTTTGCAGGTTGACCCGATTTTCCGTATTCGATTATATTAGCTAATTTAGCGTTGCTAACCCCATCTTTACGTGGTTCATTAAACCCTACTTTAACATTATGATTTCCTCTTCGGTCAACTAAGGCAGGTGATACTCCTAATGCAGATACCAACTCACCAGTTGATCTACTCGGAAGTTTTGTGTCCTTCCCAATAACCGAGCTTAAATTAGACTTCATTTTATCTAATACAATTTCTCCACCTGCTTCAAGAACCCTCGGAACGATTTCATCTGTTTTACTTCCCAATCTTGAAATCTTCATCAAGAATTCTTCTGGCATTATAATGTTAACTTTAGCCATCTGATGCCACCACCTTTTTTGTTAAAACCTCGATATACATATTTCTATTTTTCACATTATCAACGCTTACTACTTCATATCGCCCATCATCACATACAATAAACATTTTCGGTTTAATGGTTAAATCGGGAATGTTTCTAAAACGAAATAACGCATTCGCTTCAGAAAAGGCTGCCCTATTTGCCCAAGTCTTACTACCAAAGCGTTCTTCTTTGTATGCTGTCACAGATGCTAGGATTCTATCGGTTTCTTCACTGAAAGACTCTTCATCTTTTACAATTTCACGTGTTACGATATCGATAAATGTACGCATTTTACCAAAACTCATACGCTATACCTTCCAATCTCTATCTAGCCTTAATAAAAGGTTGACTGTTTTCCAAACTTGCTCTCCAGCAAGTGCGCTATCTGCGAAAAATCCACCTGTACTGCCATCTCGACTTTCGTAAAAGTGTGATGCCAACATGATAACCGCTTGTTCCGTTGTCGCGGGCATATTCTCATCTAAATATGTGCCTTCTTTAATATGTTGATAACTCTCTGCATAAGAAATGGCGGCAGTGATGTACATTTCTATTAAAGCATCATCTTTATCATGTTGGAGTATTAAATTAGCCTTTACTTTTTCTAGTAATGTCATCACTTTCGCCACCTTTATTCTTCTGACATATAACCAGATGTTTTTAATTTCGATAGTAATGCATTAAAATCCGCAACCAAGTCTTCTATTGTTTCTGCTGTACTATCCGATTGATTTGCCATTTTTTCATTTGAAGAAGAAGGAAGGCCAGTGACCTTCGCCCCTTCTTCAATAACAAGTTCCCCGCCAATCACCGTTTTTTCTCCGCCTTGTTCCGTATAATTCTTAGCGTTATACCCCATCGCATTCTACTCCTTTATTTATTTTTGTTGTAAGACTTTAATTGCTTCTGGCAAAATCAACTTTCCATCGACACGTTGACTTGCTAGGAAACCAACTTGCCCTGTTGTTGCAAAAAGTTCGTTTAAACGCTTGAATGAACGACCTTGTCTGTCTGCAATCCAATAATATCCGAAATCACCAAAGGCAATAGACTTTGCTTTCGTTTCAATAGTCGGTGCATAAGCTGAAGTGAATACTGGACGATTCAATAACGTATCTGGTGTACCGGCAGTTAGTGATGGTTGCCATAAGTACTGACCTTGACCATCTTTTAATTTTCGAATTGCTTTTATTGTTGCATCATTCATAATGAATACAGCATTTTTACGATATGGTGCTTTTAAAGAGTAAACTAAGTCAATAATTTCATCTGCAGTAATAGCTGTTGCTGATGTGGCAGTAACTCCTAATTCTGCACCACCAGTATCATGAAACACTCCAGTCGGCTTTCCTGCTCCATCACCGACAAGAAACGCTTCTTCTTCTTTTGCTCCAATTCTTCGAGCAAATTCAGTTGAAATGTAATTCTCTAAATTAAATACACTATCATTCAATAATTCATCCGAAACTTTAATCATTGTACCTAACTTATAAGCACTGATTGAAGTCTGTCCAAACACTGAATCGCTTTCTTCAAATTCTTCTCCTTCATCCAACCATGCCGCTGAACCTTTAGTAGTGACAACTGGAATTTTACGATCGCCACTGGACGTTTTTACAATCTTAGCAAGTTTTCGGAATACGTTCTCTTCTTCTAATGACTGTACAAGTGTACGCTCGAATTCATCGGGAACTAAAAATCCTCCTTCTGAATCTGTTCCCACTGATAGTGAGTTCATAATTTCTTGTGTTGGATTTTTACTTCTCATCGCATTCCAGAATGCCTTTGTATAACCTTCAGAAGCTCGTCCACTCTTTGTTTCCATTCCTGGAACAGATGGATTTCCAATGATAGGTGTATTTATTGGACGATTTAATTCTGCATCTAAAGCCTCTTGCCGTTCTAATCGTTGAATTTCTTTGCCTAAATTCATAATATCCTCTTCCATACGATCATACATCTGTGCATCTTCAGCCGATACCAAACCATCACTTCCACGTTTAGTATCTAAAAAAGTTTTAGCAGCCTCCCATGCTTTTGCTCTTTTCTCACGTAATTCTAAAATTTTATTCATATTGGTTTCCTCCTAATATTTCAATAAATTAAGCCGCTCATAAAGCGGATCAACCGATTGACCTTTTTGTGGTTTTTGTATCTTGTTTATTAATGAATTTGTTACTGCTCGTCTACTAAAAACAAAGCTGTTCTCAGGTTGGTTTTCATCTTTACCATTTGCGAACATAATGGCATCCGCAAATCCGAGTTCAATTGCTTTATGTGCATTAAGCCACGTTTCAGCATCCATTAATTCGGATAGTTTATTTCTTGATAAACTTGTTTTAATTTCATATGCGTTAATAATGCTTTCTTTTACTTCGTCAAGCATATGCACCGTCTTTTTCATTTCTTCACTATCACCAATTGCGACAGTAAATGGATTATGAATCATCATTAGGGACGTTGGTGACATTTGAATTTCAGTGCCTGCCATCGCAATCACAGATGCTGCCGATGCGGCAATCCCATCAATTTTGACAGTGACATCACCTGGATATTCCATCAACATGTTGTAAATTTGCGCAGCTGCAATACAATCACCCCCTGGCGAATTAATCCAAACTTCAATATCGCCTTTGCCTTGCACGAGTTCTTCCCTAAAGGCAGATGGTGTGACTTCATCATCAAACCAACTCTCCTCTGCTATTGCCCCATATAAATGAAGGGTTCGTTTATCAGTTTCATTATTCTTTGTCCAGTTCCAAAACTTCTTCATCTTCGGTTTCCTCCTTTTCATATTTCTTTGCAAACACACCTGCGTCTTGGAGTTTCGTCATATTCCCATTGATTAAATATAAATCTCCCCCAAGTTCATCCGGTATCCGGTCTAAATTCTCAAGTTCACGAATGTCATTAGCACTCATCCAGCCATTTTGCCTCGCTGTTGCATAGCCACTCATTCGTGAAGCATAATCACCTCTAAGCAATCCATCCACATTAAATTTCACAAAGTACGCTTTCTTTTCACTTTTAGTAAATAGTGAACGACTAATTGCTTGTTCCCACCGAATAACCCATGGATCAAGTGTGTATTTAACGAATTCTAACGATTGTTGCTCTATATTAGAAAAGCTCGACTTTTCCAAGTCACCTACCATGTGAGGTGGCACTCGGAAAATTCGAGCAATCTCGTTAATCTGAAATTTTCTTGTTTCAAGAAATTGTGCTTGATCGGGTGCAATTGCGATTTGTTGATACTTCATCCCTTCTTCTAATACAGCAACTCGATGGGCATTACTTGAACCTTGATAAGCTTTATTCCAACTATCCTTTACTCTTTGGGGGTCCTTGATAGTTCCCGGATGTTCTAAGACACCACCTGGTGCCGCTCCATTAGCAAAAAACTTTGCACCATATTCCTCAGTTGCCATTGCTAGACCCACTGCATTTTTAGCCATCGCAATAGGTGAATATCCAACTAAACCATCAAAACCAAGTCCGGGTATATGAAGTACATCTTCAGCTTTTAATGCAATAGTTGTCTTCTCTGACCCATTCATTTCCTCAAATGTTTTTGTGTATAAATAATACAGATTACCTCTCGCATCTCTTTCGACTGACATTTTATTTGGCATAAGTGGATAAAGTGCAATAACCTCCCCTTTTCCATTGCGAATGATCTGAGCATACGCATTTCCCCATAATAAAAGATGAGTCATTAATGTTTCTCTAAACACAAATGAACTCATCTCAGGATTTGGTTCGTCATGAAGTAAAAAATATAAGGTATGGGATATTGCTTTTTCCTTCCCACCTGTATCTGTGTACTTATATAAGTGCAGTGGTAAACCAGCTACCGCTTCAGCTAATATGCGTACACACGAATATACTGCAGTCATTTGCATTGCTGTAAATTCATTAACGGATTTTCCACTACTAGAATTTCCAAAGAAGAAACTATAATTGCTCCCAAATGAATAGTTTTGTGGTTTATCTCTTGCTTTAAATAAATTTGTAAACCACCGCATATGAATATCACCCCCTTAACTTTAGAACACAATCAATCCTCTATCATCATAAACTGAATCACTTGTTCCGCTTCTTCTTATCGCTCGGTCAAGTGCCATAATTGTTGCCACCGCACCATCAATCTTTTCCGTTGATTTTTCCTTGTCAGGTTTAATGTTTCCAGCTGGATCCGTTCGAACATGAATGTTATCCATCATCCAACGTAAAACTGGGTGTCCACCATGAGCAAGTTTTTCTTCTAATGTTAATTTCATTAATTCCTTTGATGATGGGCTCATATCTTTAAAACCTTGTCCAAAAGGAACTACAGTAAAGCCTAATCCTTCGAGGTTTTGCGTCATCTGAACAGCACCCCAACGGTCAAATGCTATTTCCTTTATATTGTATTTCTTTCCTAATTCTTCGATGAACTTTTCAATATAAGCATAGTGAACAACGTTTCCTTCTGTTGTTAGCATGTGACCTTGTTGTTCCCACACATCGTAAGGTACTCTGTCTCTATCCACACGTTGTCTAATATTTTCTTCTGGTATCCAAAAGTATGGCAATATCACATATTTATCATCTTCATATTCTGGTGGAAAGATTAAGACAAATGCGGTTATATCTGTTGTCGATGATAAATCGAGTCCCGCATAGCACTCTCTACCAATTAAACTTTCAGGGTCAACTGGCAAACCACATCTGTCCCACTTTTCCATTGGCATCCATCTGACAGATTGCTTTACCCATTGATTCAGTCGTAACTGCCTAAACAAGTTCTCCTCAGCTGGATTTTGTTTCGCACTTTCACATGCTTGTTCGACTTTCTCAATATCAACTGTAATTCCTAGTGATGGATTTGCCTTCTTCCAAACTTCTGGATCTGTCCAATCATCATCTTCTTCTGCACCATAAATAACAGGATAAAAAGTAGGGTCTATTTTTCTTCCTTCAAGTACATCTTTTGCTTTTTGATGTACTTCGTAACAAATTGAGTGTTGGTCATTACCTGCTGTTGTAATTAAGAAGTACAGTGGTTGTTTCCTGGCATCTCCTGAACCATGAGTCATAACATCATATAACCTTCGATTCGGTTGTGCATGAAGCTCATCAAATACAACCCCATGAACGTTCAATCCATGTTTTGTATAAGCTTCCGCAGATAGCACTTGATAAAAACTACCCAATGGTTTATAAATCAATCGCTTTTGTGAAAGGACTGGTTTAAATCGTGCTTTAAGTGCGGGTGATTGTTCCACCATGTCGACAGCAACGTCAAATACAATCGATGCTTGTTGCCTATCCGCAGCACATCCATACACTTCTCCACCATGTTCAAAATCACCACATGTTAAAAGTAAGGCAACCGCAGCAGCAAGTTCTGATTTTCCTTGTTTCTTGGCTATCTCAATATAGGCAGTATTAAACTGTCGATAACCATTCGGCTTCATTGTTCCAAACACATCTCGAATAATTTGTTCTTGCCAATCAATCAAATCAAAGTTTTTTCCGAACCATTCACCCTTTGTGTGTTTTAAACAATTAATAAAATTTACTGCCATGTCAGCCGCATCTTTGTCATAGTATGATTGTTCCGCTTTAAAAATCGTAGGTTTATATACTTCAAGCTTTCTAATTGCCACCACCTCCCCTAGCAAATAATTTTAAAAAATTAAATGTATTTATAAAAATTTGCATGTCAAAAAAGCCCAGACCGAAGTCTGAGCTTTAGAATACCTATTTAATTGCTCCACAATCGCACCCGATGATTGAATAAAGTTATTAAACAATCGAGGCGGTTCGGTCTTTCATAAAAATTATATATATTATGCGATTATCACCTAAAACACTAAAAAGAAGTGATATACTAAATCAATAACTTATTGAGAATTGATAGCATGAAAGCATTTAATGACAAAAAATAATAATTTTTTATTCTTCATCAAACTCAACATTCCCTATAAAATCCGCAACCTCATAGGGTTCAAAGGGTTTTATATACTGTTCCTTAGCATCATCTATAACTTCTTCTCCCGTTTTTAGGGCATGATTTAAAGGTATTGGATATACTCTGATATAGCCATCCTCAACAGATGAATAAGTATAACTAATTTCATCTCGTCTTGTTTTATTTTTTAAATATATATTAGTGACATCTTCTGGATATTCAACGTCACCCTCATCAATAGTATGTGGAATAAAGTCACCTTTGTTATTGTAGGTTACACCAATAACTGGTTTATCGCCGTCATATTCTGAACTAAATGCTTCCCAGAAATCAAGACTTGGTACACCCCTTAGTGTCATAATAATTCGTGCATAATCGATTTCTGATTGCTTATAATTCTCTTGTAATTCCTTGTCAGACATGGGGTAATAAATAAAGTCTTCCGTATCTTGGTGATAAAGAACTTTTTGATCTCCATCAAAACGTAACTCGAATTGTTCTGTTCCGCTTTCGCTATGAGAACCCCAAGCTTCATTTTCATCGCTATCTACATCTATTTCCAAAGTGTTTTCATCTATATGTTTGTCCTGAATGATAGACGTCATATCGTAATCCCAACGATTAAAAGTTCGATAATCATCGTCTCCTAAGACTAGGATATTTGATATTATAGGCGAATTATAGGGTTCGCCTTCAAATACCACATATGTACCTTTGAAATCTTCATATGTATACGTTTGATTTTCAACAATTTCATTCTCTGGTCTTTCAATTTCCGGATCCTTCACTCTTGTTTCTTCTTTATCAGTCTCTCCCCTTACTTCCAGGTCTTTTGGTTCATCTACAATTTCATCTTTACTACCAAAAGTATAAAACTCAATAATTCCGAATGTTACACCGAGTACAACGATCATCCAAAGCCACCATTTCTTGTAAATTGGTTTTCGTGGTCTTGATCGAATCTCATTTCCATGTTCATCATAAAACCTTTTTCTTGTCATTAGCTCTCCCTCCTTTGCTGTTATGAAATGATTAGACATTGATTGTTATCAAATTTCTCCCATTTCCTTCAATTCTTCGTACTGTTCTACAAAAAAACCTCGATCTTCTAAGCAAACAACTTTCTTTTCTGGACCCTCAGGCAACTCTAATTCACTAAGAAATTCGCCACATGCAAAACATCGACCTAAAAATTCTTCTTTCGAAAGTACATTTTCATCCTGATACTTTATCCAATTTTCAATCTCAACCTCACTAAATTTGCTCATATAATTCACCCTTCTTTATTTTATGTCACTATTTTATTTAACAAGGTTTACCATAGCTTTTCTTACGCAAAACGGTCCTTTTGCTGAACATTCAACTTTGTTTATATATTATCATAATTATTCGAACTTCTCTAATTCTCCCACATTAGACTCATTTTCTAAGGTAACACTATCTTTTTCATATGAACCTTCAACTGCTCTATGTAAATATTCATCATCAAATCCTGCACTTTGATAACCTTCTAAAATGGTTGAGTAATAGTAACAACTCGGCTGATCAAGTGGTCTGCCTTCATTCATAATATAGACCATCGCATTTACTGTCTTTTTATCAACTTTAACTTTCATCATTTCTTTTCTATATAGATGGGGCCATCCCTCATACCGGTCGAGTGCTTTTTCGTCATTGGGCGTAATCTGCCACACAAGGGCTGGAACGCTTTCCCCCTTGCATGGTTCAACCGTTGCAACTGCATGCGCGTGTGGCCCCCTAAAAACGAGTTTGTGGTCCTTTATTTCACTTGTTCCTACTACCTTTGCGGTTGGACACCTGTTTGCCATTTGCTCTAGATTTAAATTTGATCCGTAGGCAATATATAATTTCACCATCATTTCAATCCTTTCACAATTTACTTTTGAATGATCCCAGGTGGCTTAACCAACCCGGAATCTCCATGCTGCTGACCCTGATAAAGGTTTAGTTAAATGCGCTCTACAGTTTGCAAATTCTTCTCCAATCAATCCGATTCGATTGAGGTATGTTCGCATGGCGAATTTTTCATTTTCAACTTGGGGCTTTTTCGATGATGCACTTTTCTGTGTTAATGCTTGGTTGTTTATCGCTAAGGACAAAACGATAAAGCTTCTAATCTTCCCGGCGTGAAGAACGCTGTTAAAGCCTCGTAACTCAACGGTTCGATTTCTTCTGAAAAAGCTGTGTAAGTTTAGAAAGTGGTATCGGCTATTGTGATAGTGTCTACTTCTGCTTTCATTGTAGCCTTCGTACCAAATGTCCTCGATTTCTCGCATTGTCTTTGGCTTTTTTCGGTTCATCTTTTCAACCAAAATGTCATCCATCCGTTTGCAATAACGCATTCTCTCATTCTTGATTTCTAGTGCTTTGTAAAATAAGTCGTTTCTACTTGCGATGATGTTTACAAAGTTTCTTATGCTTCTTGGTGTATGTGGACTACCGTCTAAGTGAATGTGAATGCCACAAGATGAATTTGTAAAGGCTCCCGCTTTCCGTATCCTTCGAACAAGCTCCTGTAAAGTGTCAATGTCTTTTCGGTAAGTTAGAATTGGGCTTACAATTTCAACACTGTAATCTCTGTTTGCATTAACCCTTCTGCCGCTTCGACTAACTTGCGTTCGAATACTTCCGTCATAAACAAATTCCCATATCCGTCCGTCTGGAGCCTTCACTTTCTTTACATCGTAATATGTTCCACCTTCGATGTATTCTCCTTCAAGAAACTTTGCCGCTACCTTCGATGCTTTTTCTCTTGTAATTCCTGTAAATTCAATTTCAATTCCAAACTTTTCGTTTAACATTTTATCATCCCCTTTTAGAGTGTATGTGTGTTTTCGTTACATACATATATCACTCTAAAAGCCTTATATATCAAGTGTTACCTACACTTTTGGGCTGTGTTTTTATTGTTCGATGATTAGACACTTATCGACTCCAAATACAATGCCGAGTGAACTTCCTTTATCCCACTTAATGTGAATTGTTCCTATATGATCAACGTAGGAAACTGTTCCTTCATCACCTGGGATAAGATTTGAATATGGATCATCCATTTCAATCAAACGTACTCTTGTTCCAGGCTGATATTGCTTTTTTAACTTGGTCAGCGATTCTTTCGTTATGTTGTTCATGAAGCTTCCTCCATCTTTTTTGTTCTTTTAAATGAAGAATCACCTGACAACTTTGACATCAGAAGCTTTCTGTCGGCTTTATATTCACCGCCTATAAAATTCAGCTTTAACAGGAAACATCGAAATGCATATTTTTCGTTTTCGACTTGTTTTTCAACTGCCGTCACTCGTTTTTGTTTCAGGGCTGTTTCGCATAATGCGACAATGAATTTTGTATATGTTTCTAGTTCCTCTGGTGTCAACTCTCTTTCAAACCAAGGAAAACTTATACGGTCATCTTCCAGTACAATTTTAGTTGTTTTAATAGCTAGTGCTCGCTTAATTAATGTACGTTTACTTTGAATCAGTTTTTCTAAATTCTCGATTGTTTGTTCATCAAAGGCTTCCCGCGGGTATTCGATAGAAAGGATATAAGTTTCTAGTTTCTCATCCTGCGGTGCTTCAAAGCTATGTTCACTTTTCAACGTTTGGATTAACTCGTCATTAGGTGGTCCTTCCAATGTGCCAAACCTATCAACTACATAATCTCCAATCTGATATGCAAAGCTTGGTGTTCCTTTGTAATCAAAAGGAATATTCAAATGTTTGCTTACAGATTCGACCAGCTTTTTCCGTTCCTTCCCCTTCACATTAAATTTTACAATCATTTTTTATTCCACCTTTCAATTTTGGTACATACATATATCACTCTAAAAGGTGTTTATATCAAGTGTTTTGAACAGTTAATATTAATTTTTAAGCACTCTTACTCGCTTCAAGTTCGCTATAAGCAATCTTTTTATTATTTCGAATGACATACACGTTCTCATCCGTTCCAACTTGTTCAATGTATCGTTTCGCAATCACATCACAAAACTTTTCATCTAATTCAATCATGTAACATATTCGGTCGGTTTGTTCCGATGCAATTAAAGTCGAACCAGAACCACCAAACGGGTCAAGTACCATACTGTTTGTTAAACTTGAATTCATAATTGGATAGGCAATTAAGGCAATTGGTTTCATCGTTGGATGGTCGGCATTTCGTTTAGGTTTATCAAACTCCCAAATAGTCGATTGCTTTCTATCTGAATACCAGCGGTGTCTACCATTCTTTTTCCAGCCAAATAATATCGGTTCGTGTTTCCACTGATAAGGTGAACGGCCAAGTACAAGTGATTGTTTCTTCCATATACAAGTTCCAGATAAATAAAAACCAGCTTCTTCAAATGCTCTGCGGAAATTAAGACCTTCTGTATCCGCATGAAACACATAAATGCTGCCATCTTTCGCAAGCGCATCTTCTGTGTTCTTAAAAGCATCCAATAGAAACTGGTAAAATGTATCATTTGCCATATTATCATTTTTAATTTTCCCCGCACTGCCTTCATAATCAACATTATAAGGTGGATCAGTGACAACCAAGTTTGCCTTTTTATCCTCCATTAACTTATCAAACGTTTCTTTTTTCGTACTATCCCCACATACAAGTCGGTGTCTACCTAAAATCCATACATCACCTTGCATTGTTATTGGTGGATTTTGAAGTTCTTCATCGACATCGAAGTCATCATCTTCTACTCCATCTCGAAGTGTATCTTTAAACAAATCATCAATTTCAGCAGCGTCAAAACCTGTGAGTGAAACATCAAAATCTGCTGCATCTAAATCTGTCATCAGTACAGCTAATTTTTCTTTATCCCAATCACCGCTAATTTTATTTAAAGCAACGTTTAATGCTTTCTCTTTTTCTTCATCTAATTCGACCACGACACATTCGACTTCAGTTCGTCCCATGCTTGCCAAAACTTTTAAACGTTGATGCCCCCCAACCACTCTTCCAGTTGTCTTGTTCCAAATGACGGGATCAACATATCCAAACTCTTCAAGTGACCGTTTAATTTTTTCATATTCACTATCACCAGGTTGTAAATCTTTTCTCGGATTGTAGTCAGCGGGAATGAGTTGTTCTAAATTAATCTTTTCAATAATCATATTTTAATGCACCTCATTTATCTCTAAATCGTTACAGGAGAGCTCGCCCGCTACGATTAATTTTTATTTACCTTTACGCATCGTTAATAGACGTTCCATCATATCATCCTGAGGGTTCGCTCCAATAAATTCCGTTGCACTGTTTTCTCTTATTATTTGGTAAATTTCTAACCAGAGTCGATTGGTTTGTGTCATGAAGTTTTGACTCATAGCAACATACGGGCTTTGCATAGCATTTCCCGTTGTTGGATGTTTTGCTAAAAAGCCAAACTCTGTCACAGCTGCCTCGCACTGCATCCATCTTGCTGCACTCATAGCATACCTTTCTAAAAGTTGCGGCATGATTAAATGAGCACAGTCCCTTTCATTTAACCAATTCCACGTTTCTTCATAAATTTCTGCCGCTTCAAGAGTTGAACCGTCCTTTTCAGTGGCAGATAGCATCTCTCTTGGCGGTGGCATTTCTTGTCCTTGAAGGTCAGGTGCATGTGTAAATTCGAGCACTTCTAATTTTCGTCTACCTGGATTTCCATCTTCTAATTTTTCGTATAATGGCTTTCTTTTACGCCCAGAACCAACCCGAGCACCGCCCCTATTTGTTCCATCCTTGGCCATTTCAACACCTCATTTCTGCTCGCCCCCTATATACCCTCTTTGAAATCGCGACTTTTTGCGTGACGTTCCCCGCCCGTTGTCCACATCATAAGTTGTAGAGATTGATTACCCCCTACCCCTTCGCCAACGATCACCATCTCGTGCGGTAATCGATGAGTGACAAGGTGTGCAAACAGACATCAGATTGCTTTCGTCATGCGTTCCACCTCTTGACAGCGGTAGGATGTGGTGTACTTCTTGCACTGGGGTTAGCTTTCCGTTTCGTTTACACTCTTCGCAGAGCGGGTTCTTTGAAACGTAACGGTCACGTATCCTCTTCCAGGCACGTCCGTATCGCTTTGCGGTGTTTGGATCACGTTGATACCTTTCATATCTTCTCGCCTCTGCCTTCCGGTGTTCATCACAAAAGCGTTCACGCGTTAACTCAGGACATCCTGGCTGTGAACAAGGTCGCTTTGGTTTCCTTGGCATAACTTTCACCTCCAAACAAAAAAGCCCCCGCAGGATTTCTCCCACGAAGGCTCTCAATATTTTGTCTATATTAATACCATAACATGCTAAATGTCAAAAAGCGTCCGCAATATTACTCACTTGAATATTCAAAGGTCCATTTTGTTTCTCTTTGATACTTTTTCCATACTACCACTATAACCTGCGTAATGTCTAAATGCATCCGCGATTTTACTCACTTGCCATAAAGCAGTAGTGTCAACCTATCCAACGCTCTATTCTTTTTGTTGTAGGCGGATGACCTTTCAATCTTAAAGTAATCACAAATCGTATGCACAGCATCGGTTCGTCTTTGGTTTTCCACCATATAAAATTCATACAAAACAAACTGTTCATCTTCAGTTAACTCATCCCAAGCAGGCTGGAACCAATTCATATATTCGATGGCCTGTCTTAATCTTTCTTTCAGCACATCAATTTTATCGATGCTATATGCAATACGATTTTCATTTGCTTTTGGATTGTGAACAGAAGGCATGCCATCATTCACTGGTGCACTTGGGGACAACATTCCGTCATGAAGGATTGCAATATCATCATCGGTATTATCGATAATATGTTTCATGCTATTGTAATCTTTTAGCACATCAATCGTTGCTGCTCGTTTATCCAAATAATGCCATACAATATTCATACAGGAATTCCCCCTTTTAATGTTGCCTTCACCGCATCAATGAGTGCTGACTGCGTATTATTCTTTTTATTTAAAGCATCCATCACTCGTTCGTCCATTGTATCTTTTGCGATTAAATGATGGATAATCACTGTGTCTGTTTGTCCTTGCCTGTACAGCCTTGCATTTGTTTGTTGGTATAACTCCAAGCTCCAGGTTAGTCCAAACCATACGAGTGTTGAACCACCCGCTTGTAAATTTAAACCATGTCCTGCGGATGCGGGATGAATGGCTGCAATTTGAATCTTTCGCCCGTTCCATTTTTTAATGGAATCACTACTTGTTAAAATTTCTACTTTAAACCGATTTTGTATTCGGAGAAGGTCATGTTTAAACCAATAAGCAATTAATACAGGTTTACCGTTTGCCGCTTCAATGATATCTTCTAACTTTTCGAGTTTTCGGTCATGTATTTGAGTGACAGAACCGTTATCATCGTAAACTGCACCATTTGCCATTTGAAGAAGTTTATTTGATAAAGCCGCTGCATTTGAAGCGGTTATGTCCTCACCTTTTATCGTTGTAATCAAATCACGTTTCATGACATCAAGCGTTTCTTTTTCTTTCTGATTTAACGAAACAGGCATTTCATTCATGACTAAATCGGGTAGTTTTAAATAGTCCGTCCCTTTCATGCTGATAGTGATATCGCTTATTTTTTCATATATCGCTTCTTCTGCCCCTGGTTTTGGTTTATATGAAAAAATCATATGTTGATTTCTTTTGTCAGGATCAAAGTAGGATTCTCTAAAACGTCCAATGAATTTTCCAAGCCTTTCACCCATATCAAGTAATCGGTACTCCGCCCATAAGTCCATTAAGCCATTCGATGAAGGTGTTCCTGTTAAACCAACTATTCTTTTAATGTTAGGTCTCACTTTCATCAAACTTTTAAAGCGTTTTGATTGATGAGATTTAAACGATGATAATTCATCAATAACGACCATATCAAAATTAAAATCGATACCGCTTCTAGCAATCAACCATTCTACATTTTCTCGGTTAATGATATAAATGTGCGCGTCTAAATATAATGCTTCTAAGCGCTCTTTTTCTGTCCCAACAGCAACTGCATAAGTTAATCCTTTCAAGTGCCTCCATTTTTCAATTTCTTCTGGCCACGTATTTCTAGCAACCCTGAGCGGTGCGATTACTAAAACACTATTAACTTCAAATCGCTCTAACATCAATTCGTAAATAGCAGTCAATGTAATAACACTCTTACCTAGACCCATTTCAAGAAATATTGCCGATATAGGATTTTCTATAATAAAGTTTGTTGCAAACTCCTGATATTTATGTGGCTTGAATTTCATCCAACATCCCTCCAATACTTTCAGGATCATCTAGACAAAAGACTATAAAACCTAGTGATTCTAACTGCTGTTTTCTTTTCTGCTGAAGCGGTCTGAGTTTATTTCCTGGGGATTTCACTTCAATAAAGCCAATTTTCCCGTTTGGTAGTAACACTAACCGATCGGGCAATCCATCAAAACCTGGTGATGTAAGTTTAATAGATAAACCCTTCATATTTTTGACCGCTTTGCTTAATTTTAACTCGATAGATTTTTCTCGCATTCCAAACTCTCCTGTTCCAAACGTTTTTAAACTTTCTTACGCGCGTATATGCGTATTTGCGTGATTTTATCCTATATTCTTATATTTTCCTAATATCATATTTTTCTTGGAACATTGGAACATGTTTTTTACAAACCCTTATACGACATAGGTTGATTGCTGTTCCTAACTATGTGACGAACTTCTTTTATTTTGTTCCAGGAACATAATAATCTGTTCCAATGTGATGTTTTTGTTCCAAACTCGATTTTTTGGAACGTCACTTTTTTAATTCATACACCCACTGCGTTCCGTAAATGGGAAGTCTCTTTTTCTTTGATAAACCTGTCCAGCCACCAATGCTGGCCATAATGGTTGATATTTCGTTACCATCTATCCGTCTTAAATTGGAACGTTCCTTTTGGAAACATTCGCACCAAATCTCCATATTAGAAACATGCTCCCGTTTCCAAACACCTTGTTTTGGACTATCACCAAATTCAGTTCCATTGATAAATGCTCTACGTTCAAATAAGTCCATATCGTCCCAATCATTAGGAAGTAGCGTTTCAAGGTATTCACGAACCAAACCTTCTCGCTCGTCCGATTCCATCGCCATTCGTTGTTCTTCTTTTGCTAACTGATCAATATCATGTTCAAGGTACAGCTTTTCACCCTGCTTCACGTATTCGAGTGTTTCTGCCCATATTTGCAGCACTTCTTCTTCAGTTACTTCCCACGATTTCTTTACTCCATCGCCTGGAGTTTTCACAGGCCAAAATCGTCTGTTACCTGTCGTATCCCTTAAATAACCTTTTTCAGCATTAGTTGTTCCAAAGAATACACATTGCCTTAAATGTGGTGTAACTCTTTTTGCAAAACTCGCTCGATAAATGTCGTTTTGTCGTGAAAGGAAACTCCTCAGTGTTTCTACTTCTGCTTTTTTAAGTCCAGCAAGTTCTCCGATTTCAATGATCCAGTAACCTTGTAATTTCTCAGCAGCTGTCTTATCTTTTGTGTCCGATAAACTTAAGCTGTCCGAAAACCATTCACCACCAAGCCTTGCAATAAGCGTACTTTTCCCGACTCCTTGAGGTCCGTTTAAAACGAGCATTGAATCAAATTTAATGCCAGGTGTGAGAACTCTAGATATTGCCGCACATAATGTTTTCCTTGTTACAGCACGAACATATGGATTATCATCCGCTCCTAAATAATCAATTAATAACGTATCGACTCGCGGCACTTTATCCCACTCGGGCAATTCATCAAGGTAATCTCGAATCGGATGATATGATCTATCATCAGCTACTTTCGCAATTGCTATATCATAATTTCTAGCCGAGAACGAACCATAGTGCGTATCAATATAACTGACTAACTGAGCATCGTCCGCATCCCGCCAATATTTAGATGGATGCGACCAAGGCACAGGACTTACAATCTCCAAATTATCCGATAACTCATTAAAAACAATACCTTGAAGGTTTTCATCATGTTCCAATATTAAAGTTAGATTTCTTAGTGTATTTTTAACTGCACCTGTTTTATCAAGGTCAAGTTGTCCTTCCCAGTCATCTTCTGTAAATTCAATCTCTGCTTGTTCTTTTCGCTCTTCTGCAAACTGCACTTTCACCAGTTCATCCTTTAAAGCAAATTCCGTCATTGCTTTAAAGGATGGTAGCTTTGTTGTCGCTGTTGAATAAACTGATTTATCATCTAAATCTTGAAACAAATGTAATCGAACCAAATCAAATGCATTTAACAAATATCCCGATGCAGGGTCTGTCGCATGATGGCTATAAGCGAACTTCCTATTATATACAACAACACCTGCAGATGAATCAGCTGGAATATAATCATATCGACCTTCCATCGAACTAGGTTCATATACGTGGGATAAAAAAGTGTCTATCGTTTCTTCAATAGAATAAGCCCTACAAAAAGCACCAATAATTCCGTCCTTTTCTAATGGATCAGCCTGTTTTTTGATGTTTCGTTGTACAACTTCGGATTGTCTTGATGACACAGGCCACGTTGTCGTATCTCTCCAATCGTCATATTTCGACAAATAGAAATCGGGATCTAATAACTCACCATCTTTTTTCTCAAAAAAGAACTCACCATTTGATGGTGTCGATGGCCAGTACATTAATCTTGAGGGTTCATATGTTGTATCATCAAAATAATCAATACCGATTTCTTTTGCGACCATTCTTGCTACTGCTGGATATTCATCTTCCGAAACATCACGTTTAAACGGAATAATTAGACGTAGCCTTGGTTTTTCTGGAGTGTGTTTATGTGTTGAATATACGCAGCATTTAAAATCATAAAGAAGTTCAATTTGATCCCAAATACCAGGTACTGCGTAGTCCATATCTAGAGTAAGAAGTGAACGAGACAAAACATGTCCGTTCCTTCTTTTCCCCTGCTTTAAAGCACCGCCAACAAAGCCACCAACATCCTTTGTTGCATCTTGTTTTGCACGATTCATTTTTTTATATTCATCTACCGTTTCAGTTGTACGGATTGTCTGATTTACAAGATTTATAAACTCGTCCCACGTTACATCTTTGTTCTTCCACTTTCTGTCCATTCGACTATTTCCGACAGCTATTTTCATATCGATTACCTCCAATGCTTAACTGTCCATTTCAATTTTAGGTAAGATTCCTTTTGCTTTTAGTAAGTCATAAATAAACAATCGACCTTTTTGCGTCCAGTAAGTATGAACTTTTGAACGATCATATCCATTGCTATCTTTATATGTGTGAGTTTTTGTTGTTGTATATCCAAACTCGGCATGGTTTTGATATAGCAACCAAATCTTCCCTTGTTTATATTGAACCCCTTGTTCGTGTAAATATTTATTTAACCAACGAGCAGACTTTCCATAATCTTTGGCTATCACTGAAATAGCGACTGCGTCCTTACAATTTAAAACAACATCGTAATAACTCGCTTTTGGTTTCATTTCGATAATTTGCTGTTCCTGGACTTTCACTGTTTCTGCTAATCGATTGTTTTTTAAACGCTCAGCTTTTAGTTCTTCCAATGCTTTTATTAAAATATCTGGATTAGCTAACACTTCATCCACTGCGTACAATCCATGTTTTCGAATGGAGGGTAGAACGTCATGTGTAATCCATCTTCTGAATTTTTTTGCTTCTGGTTTTCTTGAAAGTAATATAATATTGTATAACCCACTCTCGTTTATAACGGATACTTCCTGTTGTCCGCCAAGGGTGTCGATAGTATCTACACCCTTTTCATCTGTATCTAATCGAGCGATAACATCACGATTATTTTTAATTCCTAAGACATCGCACACATCTTTTGCAACCCACCAAACGTTACCATCTTTAAAAGATGTTCTTACTTCATTTCCTTCGAAGTTAAAAATTTTAATATTGTTCATCATATAAATGAACCTCCTACAAATAGTTGTAGAGTAAATAAATTTACCCTCACCTATATGCGAAGATAAAGGGGTATTCGACCCCCTCTAAATTAATCTTTTTTATAGAAGTTTGTATCAAACCCATCCGCACGTAATTCTAGCGTTTCTGCCCAAGGTGGAGATAGACTCATTAAGTCACTGATATATTCGACCGTTACATCGTTTGGTGCTTCAATCACTATTTCATCATGCACATGCATGACAATACGAAATCCTTCATTGTGAACACGTTGCAAAGCAAAACATAATAAATCCCTTGATATTGCTTGGACAATATTCTCGACAAACTTCGGACCATAACTAAATATTCGCTCCCATTTCTTTGTTGATCCAATACCTTCATAGGAAACAGATTCATTTCCAAAACTATTTATCCCTATTCTTGGCTTTACATAAGAGAGCCATCTACCTGAAGGTAAACCAATCAGCAACATTCCGCTTTGATATTCAAACTGAATTCCATGGGTCATATGTGCTTTTCGTTGTCTCACAGTTTCTTTTGCTGCACGATCAACATCCCACCAAAATTTCACTATTTTTGAATTTGACTGCCGCCACACATCGACAAGTGGTTTTAATTCATGTTCTTCAAGTCCCATGTTGGTTGCACCCATTGATTTCAGCGCACCAACAGAACCACCATAACCAAGCGCTAATTCAGCAATTTTTCCTTTTTGTCTAAGTGAACTATCCTTAGTAATCTCATCCAAGGGAACTTTAAACATCTGCGCAGCCGATGCTTCATAGATTTTCCCGTGTGATGTAAACACTTCATTCCGCCAAGTTTCGCCTGCAAGCCAGGCAATCACACGTGCTTCAATTGCACTAAAGTCAACGATTATGAAGCGATTGTTCCGAATAGGAACAAATGCGGTCCTTATAAGCTGAGAAAGTACACTCGGAACTGAATCATATAAAATTTGCAAAGCTTCAAAGTTCCCTTGTTTCAATAAAGCACGTGCTTCGTCTAAATCGGATATATGGTTTTGTGGTAGGTTCTGGACTTGAATTAACCTTCCTGCAAATCTTCCCGTACGATTTGCACCGTAAAACTGAATTAATCCTCTAGCTCGTCCATCACGACAAACGACATTTTCCATAGCCGCATATTTTTTCACGCTGGATTTTGCGAGTTGTTTTCTCAATTGAAGCACTTCCTTAATTTCATCTTCATTGGTTTCAATTAAATGTGTTACTGCTGCCTTATTTAAACTATCTGTTTCTACACCTTTTGTTTGTAACCATTCACGCATTTGCTTTACGGAATTTGGGTTTTCTAGCTTAGTTATTTCCTTCATACGACTGACTAACTGATTGCGAATTAAATCATCACATTTAATAGCCTGAGCAACTAACTCCAAATCTATCTTTATTCCTCTATCATTAATTAACTGATCAAGAAGGTAGTTATCCCACTCTACTTCGGGCATCGGAAATTTTGATAGTTTATCTTGTATCGCAATTTCGGTTTCTACATCACGTTTGTTATATGCTTTAAAACTGTTCCATTTGTTCGGATCGTGTTCTTTTAGATTTCTTGTTCGGCCGCCATTTGTTTTTGTTGGCTTACAAGGGATAGAGAAAAAACGAATTAAATCTTTCCCTTCCGACAGCTTTTGTTTATCCGCCCCCGTAACCATTGCAGCTCCTTCTAAAGATAACGGTAAACCTAAATAAGCAGACCACACCATTGTGCATCGCCAATCAACAGGTGATAAATGTTGCTTGAAATGTCTACTTAAACAGATCCGTTCGAACTGAGCATTGAATGCCCATTTTGTAACACCTTCATTAAATATCGCTTGTTCAATTTCAGACGGGATAGACTCACCGTTTGCCAAATCGATAACATGAACAGGTCCACTATCCACACTGTAAGCAAATAGCATTACTTCAAAATCATCTGCCTCCACATAGCGATAGACCCCGCTTTTAGCGAGGTCCACACTACTATATGTTTCAATATCAATATTTAATGTTTTCATGATAAGAAGTCATCATCCACATCAGTAGCAAAGTCTACCGATGCATCCGTTCTTCCACCTAATGGCTCCCCATCACGAATTTTTTGGATGTTACCAAGGCCGCAAGCAATCCCTCGGTTACCATTTGAATTAAACGCATAAAAGTTAATACTTACACGAGCATACACTCCTGAATAAACCTCTGAGCGCTCTAAAATTGGATTAATATCAGCATCTACAATCTGTGGTGGTGTAATGCTGTTTGCATTAACAAAGAAACTATCCGCATACGCTTCATCATCTGAACGGTCAATATCTCCATCACGAAGCGGTAATTTTAACGACTGCTTGTTTGGGATCTTTCCACCAAACTTTCCACGACCTTCTTCAATTGCAGCATCTACTGCTTTTTCAATCGCTTTTAATGTTTTCGTATCACTTTTTGGAATAATCACACTCACGCTATATTTTTCTTTTCCACCATTAATTGACTTAGGCTCCCACACGTTTGCATAAGATAAGCGCACTACACCTGTAATTACTTTTGTTGGATTTTTTACTGTTTTCGACATAATTATTTCTCCTCCATAAATTCATTTTTTGCTGTTAATATATTTATTTCTGGACGCTTATCCGATACCGGAACAAGCGTTGGTTTTCCGCTTGGCTTAATAATAAAATCACCAAGCACTTTATTAAATTTCTTTTTACCCATCAATTTTTCCATGTTGGTTATCGTAAGCAGACTTTGCTTGTAAATATCTTCATAGCCTGCCTTCTTTGCGGCTTCAGCTACTGCTTCTTCATCTGCATATTTACGATTAGACCTACCTTCTACAACTTTAAAACCTGCCCACTGTTTTCCTTGCTGAATAGCAGCATTCGTTGCATAAGCAAATATTTCATTTGCCCATTTAGTAAGGTCATTGACATGAAGTAAAATTTCAGCTATTTCATCATCTGTTAATAAAGGCGGCTTTTTAAATTCAAATTTTGCTACCTTCAAATTTTCTTCCGCCCTTGCCCTGCACTCCACAGATGCCTTACAAAACCTACACCATTCACCTGGCTTAAATTCACCATCACCTTTGAACGCTAATTCAGCTTTTGGTTTAAGTGTGTTTTCTGCCCAATCTATTAGACTAGTTTTGCTTATTTCAAAAGTTGAGATGTTTTCACGTCTTGGTTGATAGATGGTCATTTTTACTGCACTGATATCATAAATCGCATCAAATAGATTAAGTGCCCCAAGTGCATAAAGCATCATTTGCGGATTATTATCCGCCTCAACTAAAACACCTTGTCCATATTTAAAATCAATAACATGAACCACATCATCTGCAACAATGACACAGTCACTTGTCCCAAAACCTTCTGGGACATAATTCGAAAAGTCCAATCGCTGTTCAATAAGAAGAAGTGGATCTTTTGTTATTTGCTTTACTGCCGCTAATTCTTCTAAAATGAACTGGACATATTCATCGGTATAACGATCCATCTCTTCAGAATCATAAACAGATGTTGGTTTCTTCGTTGAGACCTTTAATGCGGCTCTAAGCTTATGTTCTCCCAGTTCATGAGCGGCTGTCCCTTCCTTAGCCGCTTCACCACTAGAATCTTCAAACTCTAATTCAAGGCGAGCCGATGGAGTACAATTCATCCATCGATGTGCTCCTGACGCAGATAAAATGGCATGTTTCGTCATTACAATTCCTCCGCATCTTTCATCAATGCTTCATAGTCTTTTTCTTCAATTTCACTTAACTTGGTCGCACCGTACTTTTCAAGTAGCTTTTTAATATCGGCTGTAAAACCTGCTTGGCTCTTTTGTGCCAGTAATGTACGAACTTCTTCAAGCGATATTTTTTTCTTTTTCGGCTTTGCCTTTTTAACTGGTGCTTTTTCTTCCGTTCGTGGTGTTTCTTCATTACTCGCTAACACCTCAGCAATCGTCTGAAGTGAGCCAGCTAAATTTTGTAAATCAGTGACTACATCAAGAAGTAACTTTGTTCTGCTCATATTAAGCTTCACCGCCTTTCCGAGTTTCTTTTATTTCCACTGTTTCTACTGAGTCACCTGGTGTGATAACAAGCAGATTTACTTTTTTACCAAACAATAAATCTAGCATTCGGCTACGCACTGTTTTGCGCTTACCTTCAACCACTCTCGTTTTTTCACCATTTTCATCTTTAACATTGATGATTACCTTGTGTTTTAGACTCATCCGAAACACTCCTTTCTAAGGGTTTTATTTCGTCCCTTACTAGTAAGCGAAAAATCATGCCCTTTCGAACCCCTTTTTAAAATAAAATTTAAAAGGCTCAATTAAGAGCCCCTTCTTATCAGTTTTTCTAATCTTCCGTATATTTTATTTAAACGATTTCTGATAGCCGCTTCAGTCACATCTTCTTCGGATGCAATCTCAACGTTTGTTTTTTGTTCATAAAATTTCTTTTGTATGGTTCTAAATTGTTTATCTGTTAACTGCCCCATTGCTTTGTGCAATTTTTCGATTAACTTTTGTCTCTCTTCGCAGTTCTCCATTTCCAAAATTTTATTGAATGGATTTGCATCCCAATCTGCTAAAAGTTTGTTATGTTCAGCTTTTGAATCTCCGTTTTCATCTACATAAGATTCTAAATTACAAGCAATTCGGTAATCATAGCGGCGACCTTCGTCCACTTCCTGATCATCTTCAGAATGTAAATATTCAATATCAACCTCTGTTACACCATTTTCCCCCGGTACGATGGTTGCTATCTTTTTACCTCCCGAATAGTAAATGTAAGATTCTCTGTTCTTTTGGCTTGTTTTGTACTTTTTTATCATTGTTTGGCATCCTCTCCGCCGATTTGCGGAGGGCAAAGGATGCAAACAATGAAGAACTTGTCCTTTAGTAACCTGACCTTTACTTAAAAAAGTGCGCAACAAGGTAAGGGTACTAATATTGAGACACTACAATCCTGGTGTGGATTACGTACTTCAATATGTATCCTTTGCCCTTATTGCAAATCAGGCACTTGATATTTTTTTAATAGATAACAGCTGTTTCTCTATCAGATAATTCCAGTATAGGAGAGTTAAACGCGCTTGACCCGGACACTTCATGTCCGTTTTAAACATTAATACAAACAAAAAAAAGCATGAAACCGTAAAAACTTACAGTTTCATGCTTTAAAAAACAATAACATTATAGAGTTTTAATACCGGACAAGCCGTGTCCGAAAAACTTAAAATTTATTCTTCTGATGTTAAAAATTTAAAACCTGCATTTTCTAAAAGTTCATTACATTCATGGATTGACGCTTTATAATAGCCAGTTATAATCGCCTCAAACATTGCATGTTCTTCAACAGCAAACCTAATCGCATATCCCGCTATTTCAATAAGTTTTCTACTTAAAATAGGTGGGAGTTGCATTCCCACACAAAGGGCTATAACAGTTCTTAGTTTTGGTTCATAGCCTTCTTCATTTCTCATTCTTTGAATTGTTTTTGAACTTAACAGACATCTTTCAGCTAATTCTTCGTTCTTTAAATCCTTCCACTTCATCAAAGCTTTTAGTGCTTCAGGAAAATGGTTAGGTAATCTTTTCAAAATGTCATTAACTTCCTTATTATATTGAATAATTAAAGTAGCTTTCTCCTGAGGGGAAATATTTTCATCACCATCGAATGCGACTCTAAAACTTAGACCCTCAGCATTTTTAAATAGAACACACTCTGTATAATATTGTTTCCCATACCTGTTTTTAAAATCTAAAGTTAAAGTGAATATTATACAGCATTCTTCCATGTTCAATTTAGCATATCGAGTTAAGCTTGGATTTCCAAAAATATCGTATTCAATATATTTAGAAGAATTCAAGCATAAGTGTGAGTCTATGTATAAATAGGTTCCATTATCAATTAAGTCTTTCAAGCTTGGATTTTGCAGACTCTCTATAACTAAACTTTTATAATCAACGCTAAATGTTTGATTTCTATTTAAAATTCCTTCTTTAACTTTATACGGTGCTACATACTTACCATTTATATAATTATAAACGCCAATAGCCTCTTCATAACCAACATCTATCAACCTTATTTTTGCAGCTTCTCTTGAAACTACAAAATGAGTTGCAAGTTCATCTACAACTATTTCTAACACATCAATAGTTTCATCCGTATTGAACTTCTCACGATAATGTTTAATCAGTTCAAATGCCTTAGTTTTAAACATTGCTAGTGGCATTTGAATTCTAGGTGTTAATGCATTCGCTTGCCATTCCATCCAATTTGCAGAATCAACATCCGATTCTTCAATACCACCGATGACTTTACAACTTATTGCTGTCAGTTCGTCATTATATAACCGCTCTAATTCAAAAGCTAAACGGTGCAATTCCCAATGTACACATTCATGGATAATCGTATTATTTACTGACCCTAAGTTTCGTAAAAAGAACGCTTTAGGATCAACAAATATCGTTTTAGCGCTTACATCTTCGCTATAATAAACACCTTTATCACTATCATAAAATTCTGAATTACTATCCCTGAAAAAAATTTGCCCAAAAATAGATAGATTTTCTGTTATCTCTCGCATTTCTACTGATAGACCCATTCGATTGGCTAATTCTTTGGTATCTATTGGAATAGGTTTTGATAACGCTTCTGGATAGTGTTTTTCTAAAAAAATTCTTGCTACCTGTTCTAAGTCTCTTTTATAAATAATAGGTACCAGACTGTCTGATAAAGGATTCTTATTTTTCTCTTTCTCACAGTATTTCTCAATATTATGTATAGTAAAGTCCTCAAACTCTCTTTCAATATCACCTGAACATGAAATATGAAACCATTCTTGTATATGTTCTGATTCATCTAAACGATAGTTTGCATCAAACACTTCCAAATATTGTTCAACAATAACATCGAATTCTAACTCTGTTCCAACTAAATTATTAACAAAAACATATCGAACTTCTATTTCAGAGTCAGATAGATAGATTTCACCGATATTATTAACACGGTATAGTCTGAAATCTATATCATATTTATTTTCTTCAACAAAGGATTCTATGGCGGTAAAAAGCTCATCCTCAAATTTTACTGCCACATAATTTTTAAATGAACGACTACTCGCCATATAGAATTCCTCCCTTAGATTAACTTAATTATACTATGTTAACTAAACAAAAATTATAGTTCTAATTTTAACACTCTTATATCTATACCTTTATTATTTTAAAGAATTAACCAAGATGTGTCTATTAACTATAACAGTAACATTACATTTTGTTAATTTACTTATACATCATTTTCTCATAAATGTAGGTGTTCACCAAATATAAATGGTGATATAATTAATCTTGTCTACTGAAAGGGGGATTAAATGGAGTATTGTGAATTTAAGGAGATTACCAATATAAGATTGATAGAAATTATACGTCATCAAAAAATAAATGTATCTTATATTGCAAAGAAAAGTGGCATAAGCCAATCACAGATTTATAAAGTATTTTCAGGTAACAGTGATACCACCCTCGTAACTCTTTATAAAATATTATTAAGTTTAAATGTAGACATAGAATTATTCTTTAATTTTTCAATACCATCTGAGAAAACGATTAACTATCAAAAAGCTTGTGCAGAAAATAACATATTGAAAATAGTTAAAAAAAACTTAAAAATTCAACAAGCAAACTTATCACGACTAGAAGGGTTAACCCAAAGCAAAATAGCTGAAAAAATGGGATATTCTGATTATAAATATATAAATAAGTTACTAAGCACAAAAAACAATTCTGTGAAGGACATGTATTTATCTACCTTATTTTCCATCACTAAACAATTAGGGTTAGAACATAAAATACATGTTATTTTTAGAAATTAAAAAGGAGGATAATTATGCACATTCAAGAATTCAAAAAAAAATTAAAAGGTATTGAAGAAATGGGATATATCCCCACTTTAAGAAAGGGTAATACTGGAGTAGGTCAAACTTTAGAGCAGCACCTAGGACTTACGGAAAACAATTTATCAATACCAGATATTGAAGGGAAGGTTGAATTAAAAGCCTTTAGAAAGCACACTGCGTCTATGTTAACTTTATTTACAAAAGAACCTCTATCTGACCATGGTAGGAGTAGAGACAGGTATTTGTTAAACACATTTGGAAATGACGCCTCAGAAAATGATAGGATATTAAATCTGTACACCACGATTTCAGCTAATTCTTTTAATTCACAGGGCTTTAGCTTAGAAGTAACAGAAGAAGGATTATTTCTTATTCATAAGGATGAAGATTTAAACATTTATTGGCCTTACAAGCTTCTAAAAGATGTATTTGAACAAAAACTACCCGAATTAATAGTTGTATTAGCAGATACAAAGCATTCTGATTTTAACGAAACTTTTCACTATAACGAAGCTTATTATCTTCGAGGATTTAGCTTTGATGGGTTTATGTCGAACATTTTGGAAGGAAATATAAAAATAGACCTACGTATGCATATGAAGGTAAATAATAAAGTGCGTAATCATGGTACTGCTTTTAGGATAGTTAAATCAGAGTTATATAATTGTTTTGATAATAAATTAAGAATTTTATAATTCATCATTAGTAAAGGAGCGAAAAAAATGTCAAAAAGAAAGATAATAATAAGTAAACCAATTAATACTATAGAAGAGTTTAAAGATGCAATGTTTAAAATCAGTAACCAAGGTTTTGTTAAAGCTCATAGAAAAGGACCTACTTCTATCGGAAAAACATTAGAAGATTTACTTGGAATAGAAGAAAACTGTATATCTACGCCAGATCTAGGTACAGTCGAATTAAAATCAGCTAGAATTAATTCAAACAGTATGTTAACCCTTACCACTAAATCCCCCGATATAAGAGGAGCAAATTCATGGTTACGCGATAATTATGGTTATAAAACTGATGAATCTATTGAATTAAATCCAAATCTAAATATTTTACATTCTACTGTTAATGGAATTGATTTTAATAAACTACATGGCAATCCATACTTAAAGCTAACATTCAATGATAATAAAATGTATTTAGAGCATGCAAATGATGGAATTCTCGATAATGTCTTCTGGTCGGAAGACTCACTATTAACAGCTTTTAAAAAGAAATATCCTCAAGAGAAAATGTATTATGTGAAAGCTGATTCAAAATTAGTAGATGGACATGAATATTTTCATTATAAAGAGGTATATTATTTAGAACATTTTAGTGCACACAAAATGTTAGAACATTTAAAAGAGGGTATTATTGATATAGATATAAGGATTGGTATATATACTGGAGGAAAGAATAAAGGAAAATCACATGACCATGGAACAGGGATCAGAATTAAGCCAAATTATCTAGAACTATGCTTTGATAGGTATAACAAAATAATTTAATCATAAAAAAAACATTTATAATTATTGTTTTGTTGAGGAGGAGAGGATAAAAAGGTGAAGAATATTTTTGATGACGATAAAAATGCAGTTAAACAATTATTAAAAGATAAACATACATTACTAGAAGGCTATATAACAGAGCACCTTTTTTATAATCAGTTTTTGAAAAATAATACCATACCCAGTACGGATGGTTGGTGGACAACTGAATATAAAAATAATAAATTGTTTTTTATCGTAAAGGAAGAACTATGCCCCCTAGATGAAGAAATAATCAACCTGATCTCTCCTCAACATGAATGTTGGCATGTATATTTACAACAGGATAAGTTTATTTTTGAAAATAATAATATTAAGTTATTCGAGGAAGATTTTGTTAGCAAATATGAACTATTTAAAATAAGAAATCCAATGACAGCATCAAAAGAAACAAGAAATTTTAATAGACAAAAACAATCAATTAATTTTTTTAGAGAAAATAAAATTTTGAGAAAAATAGCAATTGAAAGAAAATTTGCCAATAACTTTCTAACTGTATATTTTAGAGGAATGATTAATATAGATATGTTCACTAAGAAAAATGAACAAATAAATGTAATAGAAATAAAGTATAAATATGAAAGTAAGGATGGTTACTTTGGAGTTAACACTGGACAAATGAAAATGTTTGAATTTTTTATGAGATTGAATTTCAATGTACATCATTTTGTACTTTACAATTTTACTCGAGATATGACTCTTTCGATTTTTGGGTTTTTAAGATTAAATTCAGAGCCTCCGAATATAAAAGAGTGGTATTTTAAAAAGTTAAATGTGGAAGAAGTTTATAATGAAGGTATAGCCCCAGAGATGACATCTGTTAGTGGGAATTTTAGGCAAACATATTTTAAAATACCTAAAAGAGAGATGAAAAAAAATAGAATGGCTTTTGTTAATACCTATTCATAAGGAGAATAATATGAGAATTGAAAGAGTCTGGGCAATGCCTAATAAGAACACTTTTGATATTTTACCAATTAAACAATTAATTCTTGAAGAAAAAACAGAAGGTTTGTGGATAGACCCATTTGCAAATAAAAATAAATTAGCAACAATAACCAATGATTTAAACCCAGAATTTGGCACTAATTATAATATGGATGCATTAGATTTTCTAAAGATGTTTGAGGATAATTCTGTAGATGGGGTTTTATATGACCCTCCATATTCTCCAAGACAGGTCAGTGAATGTTATAATGATTTTGGATATGACGTGACATGGGAAACTACAAATGCTTCTTTTTGGGGCAAACAAAAAAAAGAGTTATCTAGAATAATAAAACTCGGAGGTAAAATTATTACTTTCGGGTGGAATAGTGGTGGAATAGGCAAAACTAATGGTTTTGAGATATCTAGAATACTTCTTGTACCTCATGGAGGCTGGCATAACGATACTATATGTACAGTTGAAGTTAAAAAGCATCAGCAGTTATCTTTATTCTAACTTAGTCATAAATTGACTTCATATTATCAGTAAAAAATGCTAATATACAAATGCTTTAAACAAATAATTCAAGAGGTGAGCAAATGGAAGAGGAATTAGAGGTAGTGGATTCCCAATTAATTAACGAATTTAAAAAGTTACCTTTAAATTATTGGGATTTCAGAAACGAAGATACAAAAGAAATGACTCACGGGATACATACCTATCCAGCGGTAATGGTGTATCCTATAAGTAGAGAAATAATTAAAACTGTTAAAAAATATCAAAATTTAGAAGTTTTGCTGGATCCCTTTATGGGATCAGGGACTAGTTTAGTAGAAGGAATATTTGCTGGTTTTTCAAAGGTTTATGGAACAGATTTAAACCCCTTAGCTCAGCTAATTAGTGCGGTAAAAACAAGAATTTTGAGTTATGAGAAACTTGAAAGACAAGTAGAAATTTTACAAAAGGATATTGAAAAATCATATGTTGAATTTGGATTGATCTTGCAAACAGTTTATGATCACTTGGAAAATAAGGGTATTGATATAACAGAAAAGGCTACAGTAAAAGAAGGATGGGGGGCTAGTGCTCCCGGTATTTTAAAGTTATTTATAGAAGAACATAATAAAGAACTTCAAATACCTGATTTTAAAAATATTGGTTATTGGTTTGTACCTAATGCCATTATAGAATTACAAATTATTAAAAATGCTATATATAAAATAGACAATTTAGAAATTCTTGAATTTATAAAGGTAGCTTTTTCGGAAACAACAAGGCTGGTATCAAATAGAAGAAATGGTGAATTTAAAATGTATCGTATGCCAGCTGAGAAAATTAAAAAATTCAGGCCAGATGTTAAAAGTATATTTTTCTCAATACTAACAAACAATATAGATAAAATGAGAGAATTTATCGATCGATGTAGGGACAAAACAACAGAGGTACATGTTTTGAATAATGATGCACGAGAATTGAATGATGTACCCGATAACACTGTCGATATTGTAGTTACCTCACCTCCTTATGGAGATAGTAGAACAACTGTGGCATATGGAGAGTTTAGCAGAGTCTCTTTACAATGGATGGATTTAGAGAATATTCAACCTGCAGATATAACTGGCATTGATAAGAGTTTAATGGGTGGGAATAAATATAGAAAAGGATTCGAATACAAACTTAAGAGTAAGACATTAAAAAATTCTCTAGACAAGATATTAGAGGATCCTAAAAATACGGAAAGAGCTGGAGATGTATATAGTTTCTACGAGGACCTCGAAAAGTCCATTGAGACAATTACAAAAAAATGTAAAGATAATAGTTATCAATTTTGGGTAGTCGCAAACAGAACTGTAAAAAACGAAAACTTAAAAACAAGCCAGATCATTATAGAAATGGGAGAACATTATGGATTAAAACATGTGCATACCATAGCTAGAAATATACCGAACAAAGTTATGCCTAGCTTAAACTCACCCACAAACAAAGCAGGCAAAAAAGTTACTACCATGACTAATGAACATATTTTAGTATTAAGAAAAGAAAAAGTATAGACCTATAAAAGTAATAACAAACTTGTTCTAATAGCCCTTGTATTTTAGATTTTAGTATATCTATTTTACGAGGGTTTTTAATAGAACAACAATATGTTAAATCTGAAATTTAACACTTGTAAAATCATTATAGTTACACTTTCTTATCTATCTTGATACAAAAAGTTTTACATCTAATCTGTCAACTTCCCTAGTCTAAATCTATTCTGTCAACTCAACCCCAAATTTCAGTACTTTTAAATCCAATAACAAAAAGGGGTCCACCTGTCTATTCAAATAAAATAAACATAGGCGAAACCCTATAAACCTTATTCTATCAACACTTCATCAATCCCTATCCATCCACCCTAGACATCAATGCTACCAACTCGACATGATATACTTAGTCTATTCTATACTCCGAAAAAACCAACTAAAACCTTATTTCAAAGTATTTTAACATCAATCTTTTCAAGCCGAGATGTAGATTTTAATTAGGCTATTTTACGGTACTTCATGAAACCATACAGCATCATATATAATGCCACAGTGTTCTTTAAACCATGAACTCCATAACATAGGATTTGCATCAATTTCTCTATTGTCATTTTCATATTTTAAATAGGCTATCAACAATTTACGAACAGATATTTTTATTGTTTCCATCTCATCTTCGTATATTTCATAAAAATCCCACCATTTTGATTTTGACGGGTGGGCAGTAAATCTACACCTTAACAAATATAATCTTTCTAAATGATGTTTTGCGACACTATCATAAAACTTAATTTCATCATATACATAATCACTCATTTGTTCACGACTTTGTGTTGGTTTTTTAAGCCGCTTCTTTAACGACTGAAATATAACGTCAACCATATTGTCCGCTGCTGTTAATGATTCTTCTGTAAAGTCCAATTCATATAGTTCCAAAAATCTAACATAATAAAATACTGCTTTATTTACATAAGGATCAAGCGCGTTTATCAACTTTAGATAACCTAATGTTTTCGAGTTTAAAATGGAAGGTTCTCTATCTATATAATTTTTAAAATTGTTCACCTCTTGCGCAACATTATCTCCATAGATATTCGTAAGGGTATTTCCTCTAAAATCTGTTGGAATACCTGTAGATAACGCAATGGCTCCTATCAAATTTACTTGATAACTACGATAAACATACTGAGATATAAAATGGAACAAAATATCAATCTGATCAGTCACAAATTTGTCCTTCGATATATCTCTCCACCCACGACTCCAATTAGGGCACACAATGCCCACCTTTAGTACATTTTCTTCATCCGAATAATAGCAGAAGATGTTGTTGTAATTTAAGTTTAATTTTAACTCTGAAGTGTTTGTAAAATCCCTAATTTGAAAAAACTGTTCATTATCTCTTTTTGGAAGTTCGTGAGCAACTATTTTATCCAAAGTAGACTTAAACTGTTCAATTTTATTTTTTGTGTTTTGGTATGTCCTATAATAATTACATACTTTATTTTTGAATTTATCATACCCCAAAGTATCCCCACTCTCCAAAACAACATTTTTAAGAAATCAAAATAAATTATCATGCCTGCTTATTACTTTTTCGAACTATATTTCTTACTCTTTCTTTGTACTCCATCTTCAGTTTTCACAACATTACTTCTCTTTTTCTTTTCCTCTTGTACCGCTTCAAATTGCTCTTTTGAAATAATTGCTGGATGGTTATTTTCTGAAACATAATGTTCTTGATTTTCTCCCGCATTAAGTAGCCTAACTACACCGATATATTTCTCATTGCTCAGCATGACATCAATCGTTCGTTTACTCCAATTTTCTTTTCCGGTCGGGGTTTTTATTCCTCGTTTTTCTAACTCTCGCTTTATACCAATAATACTAAACCCGCGCAAATACAGTTCAAAAATTAATCGGACATTTTTAGCTTCATCTTCCTTAATGATCAGTTCTCCATCTGTATCATTTTCATAACCGTAACATTTTCGGTTATATAATTTTGATGTGCCTTGTGCCGCATGACGTCTATAACCCCATTTAATATTTTCACTACGAGATTCATTTTCTGCTTGGGCAATGGATTCAATAATTGAAATCATCATTTCACTATCCGTATCGGCTGTATCTAATCCTTCTTGTTCAAAAATAACACGAACTCCATGTTCCTTCAGTTTATTCAATGATTCTAGCACTTCAACTGTATCACGACCAAATCGGCTAATATTTTTAGTGATAACAATTTCAATATTTTTCGCCTGACAATCTTCTAACATACGAATAAATTCTTTTCTTTTTGAACCAAACTTTCCTGATGCAATATCTATATATGTATCGACAAGCAACCAATTCGGAGTGAGGGCTGTTAACCTGGTAAGTGCAGAGACTTGATTTGCTAGACTTTTTAACTGCTCCATGCTGTTTGAACTAACCCGGCAATATATCCCCACTCGTTTCTCTCGTTGCACAGGTCTAGGTGGAATGAAATGAACCCTTCGATTTTCAGACATTTTTTTATCCTCCAATAATTAGATTTAGACTAATCACATTCAATGCACTTTTCGTAATATTAGTTAGTCTAAATATAACACGATTCCCCCCAACTATCTATCCTGTCAACTCCCCTACCCAAAATCCATTCTATCAACTCAACCCCGAATTTCAGTGGTTTTAAAGCCAATAACAAAAAGGGTTTCACTTGTTTATTCACATAAAATAAACTTAGATGAAACCCTACAAACCTTGCTATATCAATACTTTAATTACTGATGTACTTATTCCCTAGACATCAATGCTACCAACTCCACATGATGCGTTTGAGGAAATTGATCTACTGGTTGTACCTTTTCCAGTTTGTAACCAAATGCGCTTAATTCTTTTATATCTATTGCGAAAGATGCAGGGTTACATGAAACATAAACGACACGTTCTGGTTGAGCTCGTCCGATTCGACGCATTACCTTTCCCCCTGCCCCTGATCTTGGAGGATCAAGTAATAAAACATCTGGTGTGCCAAATTGTTCTAACACTTCATCAATTCCGTGTCGAGCATCTTTAGCAAGAAAATACGTATTGTCGATACCATTATCCTTTGCATTACGTTTTGCTGACTCTATTGACGTTTCTACTATTTCAATACCAGCTAATGATTTCACTCGTTTTGCAAATGGTAATGAGAATGTACCGACCCCACAGAATAGATCAATCATCGTATCTGTTTCTTTCACATCTGCAAATTCCATTGCATAATCTACTAAATTTTCAGCTTGTTTTGGATTAGGTTGGAAGAATGTATCGAACCATAGACGGTAACGATATCCCATCAACTCATCATAAATAAAATCACGCCCAAGTAATACATGTTCTGCCTCAGCTTGAGCACGATCCGCCCAGTCACGGTTTTCCAGCCATAACAGGCCTTTTACAGATGGATATTTCGTCTCTATTATTTGAACTAACTCGTCCACATATGCGATGTTTTCAGGACTTTCTGTTGCAAAAATTGCTAATAAAATTTCTCCTGTTTTAAATCCACGACGTACCATCACATGACGAAAAATTCCTTCGTGTGTATCTTTGTTATACCCACTATATTCATAATTTTTCACCCAATGAGCAATTTCTAATACAGCTTCTTTCATTTCCTCATGCATTAAGAAACATGTTTCTAATGGGATAATGCGACGAAAATTTCCTTGTTCGTGCAATCCTAATGAACCATCTGTTGCAAAAGTAAATTCCATTTTATTACGATAAAACCACGGTTCGTCCATGCCAAGTGTATGAGCAACTAAATTGTCATCAAACCCTTCACTTCGAACCATTTCTTTCACATAATTTGTTTTAGTTTCTAATTGTTCTTCATAACTGAAATGTTGCCAAATACAACCACCACATAACTCAAAATGAGGACATCTCGCTTCCACCCTTTGTGAATGAGGTGTAATGATTTTATCTGGTTTACATTTCCATCTTCTTTTTTCTGGACGTTCCACTGTTACTTGAACATCTTCTCCAACTAATGTATATGGAATCGTAAGTCTTAATTTACGTTCATTTCCTTTTTCATTTTTTCTCCAAACAGCTGCTTGTCCTTGCCCTTTATCATTTAAACGATGAATATTCGTTATAAATGTTTCGCCTTTTATCGTCACAAGTAAATCCTCCTAAACTTATTACATATCATATATTATAGTTTATCTAAAGCGGAATAGATAGTTTTCTTTTCATGGAAAAACATCCTTCCATAATCGAAAGGATGCTTTCTATCATTCGTTATTTTCTCCATAAAATTCGATAATTTTTTCTGGTTCTACTGGTTTACTCCAATAGTAGCCTTGTCCTTCATAACAATCTTGTTGTTGTAAATAGTCTAATTGTTCTTTCGTTTCTACACCTTCTGCGACAATATTGAAAAATAAGTTTTCACCTAGATTTATAATCGTATTGACAATCATTTCATCTTGCTCGTCTAAATTTGAAATAAACGATTGATCGATTTTAATCGTTGAAATTGGCAATTGCTTCAAATAACTTAAAGAAGAATAGCCTGTCCCAAAATCATCAATCGACACGTACACACCTAGATTCCGAAGTCTTTCCAGTATAGGTTGTGAACCTTGAATATCTAAAATAGTTCCCTCGGTTATTTCTAAATCAATATATTTTGGGTCTAAATCCTCTTTCTCTAACATCTCTCTTAAATTCTCTACAAAACAATCTGTTCTGAATTGTATAGGTGAAACATTGATAGAAGCACGATTGATGAAAATTCCATCCTCATGCCATTGTTTCATTTGTTTAATAACTGTCTGTAGTACCCAATTTCCAACCGGAATGATGGAACCAATTTCTTCCAATATAGGAATAAATTCAGCAGGACTTACTATCCCTAACTCTGGATGTGTCCATCGAAGCAATGCTTCAACACCGTTTATTTTATTCGTTTTTATATCAATAATTGGTTGATATACAACATGAAACTGTTCTTCCTGTAATGCTTTTCGTAATCCAAGTTCCAATTCTGTATATCTTTTTTGTTCAACATTTTGATCATCCGTATTAAAACAATGTGAATTCCCAAATTGTTCTTTTGCATGATACATAGCCGTATCGGCTTTCTGAACATTATTTTGTAACATGTCCACTCGACATGAATGATGTAATTCCAATTTTTCTATACTTATCCCGATACTAACAGATATAGTGACCCTTTCTTGCTTCATTTGAAATGGTACACTTAACTGTTGTTTTATAAGGCTAATCGTCTCCAAAATTTCTTTTTTAGAAGAAACATTAAATAAAAATATAATGAACTTGTCTGCTCCTTCTCTAATAAGAAGATCTTCCGTTCCAATGATATTTTCTAGTCGTTTAGCGACATTTTTTAGTATTAAGTTTCCTGTATCAAAACTAAATGTATCGTTAATAGCCTTAAAACGATCGATATCTATCATTAACACACTGATAGTAGCGTCATTTGCACATTCAGCTTTCATCGCTAGCCAACCATCTAGCATATTTCGATTTGGTAATCCTGTTAATGGATCATAATAGGCAACCCTTTTTAATTTTTCTTCGTATTCTTTTCGCTGCGTAATTTCATACCGTATCGCTATATACTCATACGGTTTTCCTTTTTCATTTAAAAATGGAACGATGGTCGTATCTACCCAATAAAAAGTCCCATCTTTTGCTCTGTTTTTAATTTCTCCTTGCCATATTTTTCCGTTCCCAATTGTCCGCCACATTTCTTTAAAAAATTCTCGGGAATGATACCCAGAGTTAACGATATTTTGATAACTTCCAATTAATTCTTCCCGACTATACTTAGACGTTTCACAAAACCGATCATTTACAAATGTAAGGACACCTGTTTTATCCGTAATCGCAACAATGGCAGATTCATTTAAGGCATACTGAATATTTTTCAATTTATTTACTAGTTGATTTTCATTATCCAACTTACTCAAATCCTTCCTTTTGGAAACAAATAATTCGAAGCAACCACTTCTCGACTATGACTATTATACTATACAAAAAAGAAATATTTCTGTAAAAAAACTTATTTTTTCAAATTTTTTCGTATTCTATCCTTCAAATGAATTTTCACTTATTTAATACCCTTGAATAAATATATATAAACGAAAGGAGATAGTTACCTATGAAACAAACTTGGCTTCCTTCATTAAAAACGAAAAATCCCCAAGAAGGATTTGAATTAGCTATCAAACTTGCCCAAAAAGGGGTAGAATACACACAACCATCAGAGGCCATTCGAAACAAACTACGACCAAAATATTCAAGGAATGCAAATAGCTTAATTCGTGCTTCTGAAGTAATATCTATTCATTTCCAAACTGTTGCAAGAGCGAATAATTATTGGCAAAGAAGGTAATGCTTATTTCTGTTCGTTCATACTTGAACGAACAGAATATATCGTTATATTGTTCCCACATAACTCTCTAGCCTTTTTTCGAGCTTCCGCTTGTGTTCGCCCACGGACTGTATGTTTCATTCCATCAGATGTTTCTACAATAAATTTCTTTTCTCCACATCTCATTTCTCCATACTCCTTTATTCATAAAAAATATTATTCCCACCATTATTTTTCACTTGATATAATGCAGCATCCGTTTGTTCTAAAAATTTCATATATGATAGATTGCTAGTTGGTACACAATGATTGACCCCAATACTAACCGTCACGTACGGCTTATTTTCTGAAACTTGTTGGATAATTTTCAATTGCTCTATCGCACTTCGTATATTCTCAGCAATATTCAACGTGTCTTGGACATTTTTATTTTGTAACAGTACGACAAATTCTTCTCCACCATACCGATACACTTTTCCGTGTTCTTCCTGAGCAATTCGCTCCATCGTCCTTGCAATTTCTATTAAACAATCATCACCAGCTAAATGTCCATAACAATCATTAAACTTCTTAAAAAAGTCTACGTCTATCATCATTAAACTAATGCTACGATCATGTTGAATCGCTTCGTCCCATACTTTCTCATAATCTTCATTAAATGCACGACGGTTATAAACTGCTGTTAAACTATCTTTTACCGCTATATCTTTCAATTGTTGTTCCACTTTTTTTCTATCAGTAATATTTCTTGAAAACATGTACATTCGATTCAACCGTGCATCATTTGAAAAAATCTTTTTCGCTGATGATTCAATCCAAATATAGGTGCCATCATTTCTCTTTATTCTAAATGTTATGACTGCATATCCAGAAGTATCTAGCTTTCTATACCATTTTAAAATTTGTTCCTTATCCGCTTCATGAACTAAATGTACACCAGTTTTTCCGATTAATTCATCAGGATCATACTGTAAAATTTCCTTTGCCGCTGGAGAAATATACGTGAATTTCCCGTTGTTTTCATGGACAGAAATGATGTCACTAGAATATTCAGCAATCGTTCTAAACTTTTCTTCACTCTCCATTAATGAGATGACTTGCTCTTCAATTAAGTCGGCCATTTTATTAAAATTATGACTTAATTCCTTAAATTCCTGTGCATCGCTATTTATTTCCTCAATCCGGTGTCCCCATTCGCCGTTACCGATTTTCCTAGTACCTTTTAATACTCTATCAATCGATTTTTGGATATGTTGCGATAGAAAAAGGATCATACATAACCCAAGTAACGCTGACACTACATACCCAAGAATAAATATTTTAACAATTCCTTTGAACGGAGCATATATATTTTCCTTATTTTTTTCACCAATGATCAACCAACGATCATCATTTACCCATACGTAATTTCCTAATACTATTTCTCCATCATTGGACTCATACATGTCATTCGGTTCTTCATGTAAAATTGCCTTTTCATAAATATCAGAATGGATTTTCTCGCCAAAATCCCCTTTGCTAGAATTAGTAATGAATCTCCCATCATTATCCGTAATATACGTTTCAGCAGATTCATCTTTATAGCTTCCCATTACTTCATTGATGGTTTCTAACTTCACCGCTCCAACTAACACACCGTTAAAATTATTTTGTTCATCTAAAACTGGCGCTGAAAATGTCACAATTTTATTTTTACTAATCTTGCCATAAAAGGCATCTGAAATATATGCATTGCCTTTTTTTGCTTCTTTAAAATAATCTTGACTAGAAACATCAATATTCGTAATATTTGATGTCGTCTCCTCAATGATACCTTGTTTATTTGCATATGCAACAGTATCAAAACCTGCATGATTTTTCTTTATTTCTTCAATCATATTAGTCATAAATATATCATCATCAATATTTTTACGTGAAATCTCTGCCATTGTCTTCAATTGAACTAAATGTTCTTCTAACCAATTACTAATGAACATTTTTTGAATATGGATTACTCGATTAATTTCATTTTCCGCATCTACTAGTCGCTGCTCTTTTCCTATAAACAGAAGTGGAGAAAAAATAAAAAGTGCTAAAACGAGGGAAAACACAATATAAAAAAGAATAATTCTCCCCTTCAATGTTCTTAAACCAAATTTATTATGTATACGATTTAACAATATATAAATGCCTCACTTTATTCCGATTATATAAGTTAGTTTCTATACCAATCATAAAGCAATGGTGGAAATTATTATAATAAAATAACCTAATTTTTGTAAAAAAAGAAACATAAGCATCCCTTTGCTTACGTTTCTTCCTCTTTGTTTTCTTCATATAATTTTTTAATTTCGACCGTTTTAATTTGGTATCCTTCAATTTCTAATACAGTAAATTGGAAATTTTCATGTTTTATCATTGTACCTACTTCAGTTGCATCTAAATTTTTCGCAAAAATCCAACCACCGATTGTGTCAATATCTTCTTCATCTAAATGTGTGCCGATCAATTCATTTATTTCATCTAATTGAACTTTACCAGAAACGACTAACGTATCGTTTTCTTTTTCTTCTATTTCTTCCTGCTCATCTTCGTCAAATTCATCACGAATTTCTCCAACGATTTCTTCTAAAATGTCCTCTACTGTAACAAGCCCAGCCGTTCCTCCATATTCATCGATAACAACTGCCATATGGATTCGGTCTTTTTGCATTTTTAATAATAATTGGCGAATTGGTGTTGCTTCTGAAACATGAATGATTGGTCGAACGTATTGGTCAATAGTGACGGGTTGTTCTTCCTTTAAACGTGCCGTAAAAATTTCCTTTACGTTTACAAGCCCGATAATATTATCTTTATCTCCATCTGCAACTGGATATCTTGTAAATTGGCCATCATAGACGACATCTAAGTTCGTTTGAAAACTATCTTCTTTATAAAAACAAATCATTTCTGTTCGTGGTACCATAATTTCTTTTGCAACTCGTTCATCAAATTCAAAAATATTATTCACGTATGTCATTTCAGCTTGATTAATTTCACCGCTCTTATAACTTTCCGATAAAATAATGCGTAACTCTTCCTCTGTATGTGCTACTTCATGCCCGTCCATCGGCTTAAATCCGAATAAACGAATGAATATACGGGCAGACCCGTTTAATAACCAAATGAATGGGTACATGATTTTATAGAACAAAATTAATGGTCTTGCTAAAAATAATGTAAGAGCTTCTGCTTTTTGAATGGCTATTGTTTTTGGTGCTAATTCTCCAATAACAACGTGTAAATACGTAATCGTAAAGAAAGCTATACCAAATGATAAGATAGACGCTACCGCCTGATTGATGGCTAACTCATCAAACAATGGACCGAGCAATCGCATAATTGTCGGCTCTCCTAACCATCCTAGTCCAAGGGCTGTAACTGTAATTCCTAATTGACAGGCAGATAAATAGCCGTCTAAATTACTTAAAATTTTCTTTACGAGTATTGCGTTTTTATTTCCTTCTTCAATTAAATAATCAATTCTTGTCGTTCTTACTTTTACAATAGCAAATTCCGTTGCAACGAAAAATGCTGTCATTAAAATTAATAAGGCGACTAAAGTTATATTTAATATAATCAAATATGTTCCTTGTACCTCGATCAATACAAGGAATTCACCTCCTGATTAGGTCATCCTTTTCGTTATTTTTCTCTAAAACGAAATAGTTATATTTTTGCGTCACCTACTTGTCCGAATTTAAGGTAAATTCCATTTAATTTTATCATAATTCTGATGAAAATTACATATAGAACTGCTTATTTCAGCAATTTTTTGTCATTTTATTCTATCATTTAATCAAAACAAAAAAAGAGTTTGAAACATAAGTTAGTAAAAGATTTCGTAATACGAATATAAAATGCGAGATTCTCGTCCTAAAAATATACTTAGCTATTTCTAGTTATCATTCGTATTGCTTTTAACCCTTTGTTTGTTTCAAACTCTTTTCTTCATCGTTTTACGTATCCATTCCGAATATTAACGATCTGTCACAATAATATACGACACTTTCACTGGACCATGTACACCTACAACTAAATTATATTCAATATCTGCACTATTACTTGGTCCAGACACAAAATTCACACATGAGGCAATCGTTTCTCCTGCTTCAATTCGACGGTTAATCTCCTCAGCAGCTTGTGTCATGCGAGGTACTAGCGTACTTAACGGAATAATACCGATAAATGTCTCCGGTAAAAGTCCAATCGCTCTACCCTTATCTTTATCATTAAACATGACCATTGTCGCCGATTCCGCTAACGTAATATCTGAAAACATAATGCCTGTTTGTGCTCGTTCAGTCACGATAACATTTTCCTCACCTTTGGCCGGATCCCACCGATAAACAAAATCTTCCTCCGAAAAATCTTTTAAACCAAATGCTGTAAAGCGAGCGTCCTTGGAAATAACTACTTCGCCATTTCCATGTGCTTTTACTAAATTTCTTAATACGTTATCTAATGATGCAGCAGTCGTTTCCACTACGTCGGTTAAAATTTTTTCACATTCCCTATAAAACACCGGTAATAGGTCTACACCTGCAATATGTGCTAAAACATCCTTTTCTGGTGTAAATAATCGTTTAGGACGTTCAATCGGGTTCGCCATATCTCTCGGTTTGCGATGCATTTTCCCTGCGATTTTTTCTAAAAATTTCGTTCTATGTTGAATGGTCCCTTTATTCATGATGTTCACCAGCCTTATGTTTTTTAAACCACTTTCTGAAGTCTAATCCGTCTGGTGTTGGGAAATCTCGAATATCTGTCCATTCCTTTAAAGGTCCGACACCAGTTGAAATCTTTCCTTTTTTTCTAAATGGTGTAGCACCAACTTTTGCCGATTTCATCGCTAATTCATACAATGATGGTGTCGCAACGACAGAACCATATCCTTTCATTGCTGCTTTTTCTGCCTGGCTAAAATCACCTTCTCCACTAACAATCCGTTCACGATGACGAACTAATAAATCATGTAATGGAATTTTTACTGGGCATGCTTCCGTACAGGCTGCACATAGACTCGATGCATATGGTAAATCACCATATTCTTCATACCCTTCTAAAATCGGCGTTAAAACTGCTCCAATAGGTCCTTGATAAATCGTTCCATATGCATGCCCACCAATTTGTCGGTAAACAGGGCATACGTTCACACATGCAGCACAACGGATACAATGTAATGCTTCTTGGAATTCCGTCCCTAAAGCATTTGAGCGCCCACCATCTAAAATAACTAAATGAAAATCTTTCGGTACATCGACCGTTCCCTCTTCTGTATCTGGTGCTATAACTGTCACGTATGTTGATAAATTTTGCCCGACTGCACTTCTACAAAGTAAACTAACTAATACGTCTAAATCTTCCCAATCTGGAACAATTCGTTCCATCCCCATTACGACAATTTGTGTATCTGGCATAGTTGTAGCCATATTTGCATTTCCTTCATTCGTTACAAGTGCAACAGAACCTGAATTTGCAACGGCAAAATTACATCCTGTAATACCAACTTCCGCTTCAACAAATTTTTCACGTAACACTTCTCGCGTATAACTCGTTAATTCTGATGGGTCTTCTGTGCCTGTATATCCAATCTTTTCTGTATACATATCACGAATTTGTTCTTTATTTCTATGTAACGAAGGAGCGACAAAATGTGATGGACGATCTTCATCAATTTGCAAAATATATTCCCCTAAATCTGTTTCTAATACGTCACAACCGATTCCTTCTAATGTTTTGTTTAATTCGATTTCTTCGGTTACCATCGATTTTGTTTTCACTACTTTTGTCGCCTCTTTTTGTTGGACGACTTGTTTAATATAATCACTTGCTTCTTCACGTGTTTCAGCAAAATACACATGTCCCCCACGTTCCTGTACTTTTTCACTCAACATATGTAAATAATAATCTAAATTATTTAATGTGTGACGTCGTATCTCTGCCCCCGCTTCACGCCATGCTTCCCAGTCTCCAAACTGAGTATCGTCTTCCGTTGCACTCAGTTTTTTACTTCGTAAACTATCTTGTGCATTCGCGATAGCATTACGCATAAATGTATCTTTTACTTCTTCTTCGACACTTTCTTTAAATGGAAGGTCTCCAATTTTAATCGACATATTTTTTCTCTCCTTCCTTTTTGAATGCATCATTTAATACTTCCGCAATATGCAAAACTTGAATCGGTTTTTGTAATCGTTCCAATCTTCCTTTTATATTCATTAAACAACTACCATCTGCACCGATGACTACTTCTGCTCCTGACTCTTCTATGTGACGAATTTTTTCATCCACCATTTGCTCTGATATTTTGGACATTTTTACCGAAAATGTCCCACCAAAACCACAGCAATCATAATAATTCGATAAAGGGACTATTTCTAATCCTTCCACATTATCCAAAAGTTGACGTGGTGGATTCGATACCCCTAATAACCGTGTCATATGGCATGAAGCATGATAGGTTGCTTTTTTTGGAAACGATGCCCCTATGTTTGTCTTTCCTAACTTCTCTACGATAAATTGTGTAAATTCGTATGTTTTTTCTTTCAATGCTTGTGCACGTTCTAGCCAAAATTTATCATCTTTCAATAAATCGACATAGCCATAAATCATTCCAGCACATGATCCTGACGGTGTCACTACATACTCAGACATTTCGAACGCTTTAATCGTCTGTTTTGCTCCTTTTATCGCATCTTCACGGTACCCACCATTGTAAGCAACTTGTCCACAACATGTTTGTGCTTGTGGCAAATCTACCTCACATCCGAGCCGTTCTAATATTTCTACCACATCAATTCCAACTTTTGGTGTAAACATTTCACCAAGACAAGTCATAAATAAAGAAACCTTCATCGTCTTCTCTCCTAACTATCTGTATATACTCGATGTCCATACAAAAGAAAAAGGGTAATGATAGATTTGGCAAAAGATTACCGTCATCATTACCTTTTTCATTTATCCACCTAAATACGCTTCAGCAATACTCGTGTTTTCAAGCAATTCTTTTGCTTCGCCTTCCATTGCTAGACGGCCTGTTTCGATCACATACCCATAGTCAGCAATTTTTAATGCTTGTTTCGCGTTCTGCTCTACTAGAAGAATCGTCGTTCCGTCACTATTAATTTCTTTAATCATTTTAAAAATATCTGCAACGATTAAAGGAGCAAGACCCATAGAAGGCTCATCCAGCAACAATAATTTTGGACGTGCCATTAATGCACGAGCTATTGCAAGCATCTGTTGTTGTCCACCAGACATTGTTCCGGCTAATTGTTCTTTTCGTTCCGCTAAAATAGGGAAGATTTCCATCATTCGATCCATATCTTTTTTCACTTCATTATCTGAACGATAAAATGCTCCCATTTCTAAATTTTCCAGTACGGTCATATTCGCTAACATGGCGCGTCCTTCTGGAACGAGCGTCAATCCTTTTCGAATTAACTGATCTGGTCGAGCATTCGTAATATCTTCTCCTAAAAATTGTATCGAGCCCTCTTTGGGACGTAAAAATCCGATAATTGTTTTCATCATCGTCGTTTTCCCTGCACCATTTGCCCCTAAGATCGTAACAATTTTTCCTTCTTCCACATGCAAATCGATTCCTTTTAAGGCTTGGATATTTCCATAATATGTGTGTACATTCGAAACTTTAAGCACTTTCATCATCCTCTTCAGTACCTAAGTAAGCTTTAATTACTTCAGGGTCTTTTTGAATCTCTTCTGGATCACCTTCTGCAATTTTCTTTCCGAAGTTTAATACAACGAGACGATCACAAGTTTTCATAACGAGTGGCATATCATGTTCGATTAATAAAATCGTAATACCCATCTCTTTAATTTTCATAATTAAATGGTGTAGTTCTGCCGTCTCTCGCTCGTTCATTCCTGCAGCTGGTTCATCTAATAGAATTAGTTTCGGGTCACTCGCTAATGCCCGTGCAATTTCTAACCGACGTTGTTGCCCATAAGATAAATTCTTTGCAATATCATCATATTGATCTAATAAATTAACCGTTTCTAATAAATCCATCGCTTTTGCACGAATATTATTTTCTTCTTGTTTTTGTGATTTCGTTCGTAAAACACTTTTTAACACACCAGATACTGTACGGCTATGTGTCCCAACGAGCACATTATCTAATACCGTCATTTCTGGGAAAAGCCGGATATTTTGGAATGTACGACAAATTCCTTTATCCGTAATTTTATGTGGTTTCAATCCACTAATTACTTCATCTTTAAATGTAATTTCTCCAGAGGAAGGTGTATAAAACGAAGTAATCATATTAAACATCGTCGTTTTTCCTGCACCATTCGGGCCGATGATACCAAGAATTTCTCCTTCATTAATTGAAAAGGAAACATCTGTTAACGCTTGAATTCCACCAAAATTTTTACTAATTTTCTTCACGTTTAGTACCATCTTTTTTCCCTCCTTTAAAACGTTTTTTTACCCAACGTAACATTCTTTCGTCAATAATTCCTTGTGGTCTATAAGCCATCATAACAACGAGGAGTACCCCATAAATCATAAAGCGATAATCGCTAATGCTACGTAATATTTCGGGTAATAATGTTAAAAATGATGCTCCAAAAATAGCCCCAACGACTACTTCACTACCACCAAATACGGAGAATACTAATATTTCAACTGCCTTATGGTAAGAGAAATCTGCTGGACTAATATACGATAAAACATGTGCATATAATGCCCCAGCAAATCCTGCTAAAATTGCACCTTGTGTAAATGACAATACTTTATAATATGTCACATTAATTCCCATCGTTGCTGCCGCATCCTCGTCCATATTAATCGCCGAATACGCACGACCGACACGTGAATTTTTTTGTCTTAGGAAAAACCAAATTAATAAAATATCAATAATAAGTAATACGAGAAAAATTGCTGAAAACACGAATTGGTTTGGTGTTAATCCGAGATTATTTGGATCAAATCCAAATCCTTCGAAAAAAGTTAATATTTCTTTTCCTAATTGGGGAATCCCTGAAATACCGATCGCACCCCTTGTAATTTCCTCGGTGTTAATTAGAACGACTCGGACAATTTCACCAAAACCTAATGTCGCAATAGCTAAAAACACCCCGGTTAAACGCAATGATGGAATGCCGATAATAATTCCTAATATTCCAGCTAACAATGTACCAGCGATAATTCCAACAATGATAGACACTTCAAAATTCGTTGTTAAAAGTGCTGTCGTATATGCACCGATCGCCATGAAACCCGCACTACCTAATGATAATTGCCCTGAAGCAAGTGTAATATATATACTTAAAGCTAAAATAATATTAATAAGAATAAAAGAAGCCACTTGTAAATAATATGGGTTAATAAATTCACCTAACATCCTCGTTCACCTCCTAAATGCATCCAATTATGCTGTTTTCTTTCCAAATAATCCTTGAGGACGTAGTAATAAAATAATGATGATCATCACGAATGCAATTGCATCACGATAACCTGATAGACCGATCGCTACGATAACTGTTTCAGATAATCCTAGAATCATTCCACCAACTACCGCACCTTTCACACTACCCATTCCACCTAAAATGATAATTGCAAGTCCTTTTAAACCGATAGCTAATCCCATTTGTGGGTTTACAGAACTAAACGCCATCCCTACTAGAATACCGGCAATACCACCAATGACAGATGCTAATACGACTGTTGCTGTAATCATTCTCTTCGTATTTACCCCTAGTAAACTAGCAGTATCTAAATCTTCTGCCGTGGCACGTAATGCTTTTCCACCTTTTGTTTTTAATAACCAGTAAGAAAGTCCAATCATTAATGCAATCGCAATAAAAAAGATGACTAGTTGGACTGTATAAATCGTTACAGAACCAATCGTAAAACTAGTATCCAACCAACCACTTTCAACTGGATGGTTTCCAGAACCAAAATATTGGTCTGCTGCGTTTTCTAAAAAGATAGAAACCCCTATCGTACTAATGAGCGGAGCTAAGTGCGAACTTTCTGAACTTTTTCGTAAAGGTCGTAAAGCTAATAATTCCAATAAATATCCCATAATTCCTGTTACGATTGCCGCAACTAAAAATGCTAACCATAATGGAAGCCCAAATGTTGTAGTAATAACAACACCCATAAAAGCACCGAACATAAAAATTTCCCCGTGTGCCATATTGATGATACCGAGTACACCGAATACGAGCGTATACCCGAGGGCAACCATAGCATATATACTCCCAGTCGTTAAACCATTAATTAATTGTTCTAGAAACATGCTATCACATCCTTATTCATGAAAAAACGATAAAATAAAGGGTAAAACACGAACAATTTTAAAGAAAATAAAATGATTCTTCTCAAATGTTCGTGTTCAAACAAACCTTCTCTTTATCGCTTCATCAATCATTCATTCTTTATTTTTTATTCCATCTCAACAAATTTTCCGTCTTTAATCGTTAGAACGATCGGATCCATTACGATGTCTCCCTCTTCATCAAATGACATCGTTCCTAAAATCCCTTCAAAGTCTTGCGTTTCTAAAAGAGCTTCACGTAGTTTTTCAGAATCTGCATCTCCTGCACGCTTTAATGCGTCAGCCATAATATATAAACCATCATACGCTTGTGCAGCGAATTGGTCTGGTGCTTTACCAAACTCTTCTGTATATTTTTCAACGAATGCTTGTACACGTTCATCATCACTATCTGTAAACCAAGGAGTTGCAACTACTAATCCATCTGCGTCATCTCCTGCGATTTCAATTACTTGTGGAGAGTTAAATCCATTTCCACCGACGAATGGAACGTCAATACCCATTGAGCGAGCTTGTTTCATTAATACTGCACCCTCATTATATAATGCAGAAGCTAAAACTAAATCAGGGTCTGCTTGTTTAATTTTTGATAGTTGTGCTTTATAGTCACTTTGTCCTTGTTGGAACGTTTCTGTCGTAACAACTTCCAAATCTAACTCTTCAGCCGCGGCTTTCATTGCATCATAGCCAGCTTTTGTAAATACGTCATCATTTCCATATAATAATGCAACTGTTTTTGCATCCACTTCATCTGCTGCTTTTTCAACTGAAGCAGGAATTGCTAATGTTTCAGGAATAGAGTCTCTAAATACATAATCACCAATTTGTGGAATTCCTTCTGCTGTAACAGATGTTCCTAAAATTGGAATACCATTTTGATCTGCAACTGGTGCCACTACTTCGAACTCTGTACTTAAAGTCGGTCCGATTAATCCAACGATATCCTCTGAGTTCATTAATTTTTGAGCAGCTGATAATGCCTGGTCTGCTTCCCCAGCTGAGTCTTCAATTAATAATTCAATATTAACATCGCCAGCTTCATTTAATTCTTCTTGTGCCAATTTCAGGCCGTTCGTAATCGCCTCTCCATAAGCCGCACCTGAACCGGTCATAAATGAAACTACACCAATGTTTGCAGAAACAGTCTCACCGCTTCCACCACCATTGTTGTTTCCATTATCATTATCCGATGAACTTGAGCTGTTCCCACCACATGCAGCGAGGACAACCATTGCCATAACAGCAATCATCGTAAGGATAAACTTTTTCGTATTCTTCATCTTGCTCCCCCTCAAATTTTTATATTATTTGTTTAATGAGATAAAGAAAAGTATAATAAGATTTTTCTGAAAAATCAAGTTATTCGATAAAATCAGACGGACAATTTTGATAAATCCGTAATTGACGGTATTCCTTAACTTCTATATGATAAATGTGATGTTTTAAATCTATTTCATCTATTCTTAAAATATTTTATATAAAGGAGGGGCCTATTCGTGCAAGTTTTTTTAGCTATAACGATTTTTGTCATTACGCTCATTCTCGTTATTTGGCAACCTCGTAATCTATCAATCGGTTGGTCTGCCTGTGGTGGAGCTGTTATCGCTATTATCGTCGGTGTCGTCGATATTAAAAGTGTCCTTGAAGTTACCGATATCGTTTGGAATGCCACACTCGCCCTTATAGGTATTATTATTATTTCATTAATTTTAGATCATATTGGTTTTTTCGAATGGGCCGCACTCCATATGGCACGTATTGCGAAGGGAAATGGAGTCCTTATGTTCATTTATGTGACCATCTTAGGAGCGATTGTCTCTGCCTTATTTACAAATGATGGAACTGCGCTCATATTAACACCAATCGTATTAGCGATGGTGCGCGCCCTTCATTTTGATGACAAGATGGTATTTGCTTTTATTATGGCAAGTGGATTTATTGCCGATACTACGTCCTTACCTTTTATCGTAAGTAACTTAGTTAACATCGTTTCAGCAGATTATTTTGGTATTGGCTTCGTCGAATATGCAATCCATATGATTGTGCCAAATTTATTTGCATTACTCGCAAGTATCATCGTCCTTTATTTATATTTTCGTAAAAGTATCCCAAAAACGTATCAGATGCATCAGTTAAAACAACCGAAAGAAGCAATCCGCGATATAAAGTTATTTTATCTAGCTTGGCCAATATTAGGGGTTCTTTTATTAGGTTATTTTGGAAGTGAATTCGTGCGTGTCCCTGTTTCCATAATCGTTTCGATCGTTGCAATACTATTTTTAATCGTTTCTAGAAAAAGTCCTGTTGTACATACGAAAGAAATAATGAAAGGTGCACCATGGGCTATCGTCTTTTTCTCAATAGGAATGTATGTTGTCGTATACGGGTTAAGAAATGTTGGATTAACGAGCTTGTTAGCCCAACTGATTGATTATGGTGCTTCACATGGATTGTTTATCGGAACGATGGTTATGGGTTTTTTATCTGCTATTTTATCTTCTGTGATGAACAACTTACCTACAATTTTAATTAATACACTTGCAGTTGCCGAGACAGATCAAGTTGGAGTCATGAAAGATGCACTTATTTATGCCAATATTATCGGTGCTGATTTAGGTCCAAAAATCACACCAATTGGTTCATTAGCAACACTTTTATGGTTACATGTGTTAGCATTAAAAGGAATCAAAATTTCATGGGGAACTTATTTTAAAGTAGGAATCGTGTTAACAATTCCAGTTCTATTCATGACATTATGTGGATTATACATATGGTTACTCATTTTACAATAATCTAGGAGGATATATTATATGCCAACGGTAACATTTCAAGCACATATTCGTTCAGATGAAGGTGTCCGCTCTATTGCCAAAATAAATCGACATGAAATGATCATCGATGAACCGCCCCGATTAGGTGGAACGGATCAAGGTCCTAATCCTTTGGAGTACGTTTTAGCTGCACTTGGTGGTTGTATCAATGTTCTAGCTCATTCATTTGCTCCACAGTTCAATGTTGAAATTCAAGACTTACAAGTACATGTTGAAGGAGATTTAAATCCAGACGGCTTCCGTGGCATAGACCCCGATGCAAAAGTTGGTTACGAAGAAATTCGTTATGAGGTCACAGTCGATTCCCCTTCTGCCAACGAAAATATTGAAGCATTATTGGCACATGTGGATGCATTTTGCCCTGTCAAAGATTCATTATTGGGGACAAAAATTGTCCGAACGAACAAATAAATCACTTTCAAAACAAAACACGTTTGCTCATGTGATCATGGAACAAACGTGTTTTTTCTATTTACAAGTTGCACAATCACACTTGTCGATTTACTTTTCTCCTCCAAATGAAGAAACCAATTCCTATAATAGCTAACAGAGCCCCGATAAGCATGATCGTATACGTATTTGTTGCAGTATTTGGTAGATGTAATCCTTTTTTCGCCTGTTCCTCTAATGTATTATTTGCTCCCGTTTCCTCCCCTACTTTTACAACTTCCACAGTCGTCTCTTCTTCGTTCAATTGCTCATCTGTTTTCGGTGTTTCATCGTCCCCATTTCTTACTTGTTCTACTTCGTTCACTATTGCATCATCTTTTTTTGACTCTCCTTCGATGACTTCGATGTCAAATACATCTTCATCCTGTATAGGCGTATCATCAAAGTCAGGTCCAGGTGTCGGTACAGTTGGTGTTCCTTCAACGATTGCGACATTATGAATCACATTTTCTTTTAAATCATTTTCTGTTACTTTATATGTTGCAGTAGCAACAAGTTGATCACCTGGCTCCAAAATGACATCACTTATTTTCCCAGCAACTACTTCATCATTCACTGTTTCATATTGAATATCACTCAACCCTACCATGTCATCGGTTAGGTGAATGTTTCCTAGCGGGATATTTCCATTATTTTTTATTGTAAATACATAGTTTATTTTTTCTCCAACTTCTACTTTGTCGTCATTTTCTAGCGATCCCTTTCCTACCTTCGTTAATTCAATCGAAGCTTGTTGATCCAGCATATTTACTATTGTCGTTCCATCTACATCCATCGTATAATGTACGACATCTTTTTCATGGACTGTGTAATCAATCGTCTCTCCTGTTCGGTCATATAAAAATAAATCCTCAAAACTAAAAGTCCATTTCCCTTCCTTATTGGCCGTTACTTCTGTTTCATCTACAACGATATTTTCTCCATCAGACGTACGAAGTAACTCTACCATAATTTCATCTGGTCGATACACTTCATAGCCAAAATCTTGCCACTCCTTCTCCCCGATAACCGATGTAGATACAGCCGATGCTTTCGGTTCTGGAAATGTATATGCTTCAGATGTCTCTACGATAGGAATTAATACAGCCTCTCCATTCGTTTCATACAATACATTCGGAATCATATGTTCCAGTTCTGTATCAATTTGAATTTTGTACCGAATATTTATTTCATCATTTGCCCCTAAATTTAATCCATCGACCATGACTTGGTCATTGTCGACAAATACAGATACATCCTGAAGTATATGTTCATTTGTAGCAGTAACATAATAATGACCATCTGATAAAGTTTCATCTGAAGCTTTCGTAAAGCTATCATTTTCTTGAATAATAAATTGCTCTCTAACCGGATCTATTATTTTCCCATCGACAACTGTATCGACTAATTCTTTCCCAATGTTTTGTAAAGATGTTTCTAATTTTGCTACATCATCGATTACATACGATTTGTCCGGAGAGGAAGCGATTTGCTGCACTAATTGTTCTGCTTCACCTTTTGTAATCCCTTGTTCTGCCGCTAATTCCACTCCAACCGTAAAGACATCATATCCTTTATTTTGCAGTGCTTTACTCTCAGCAATCGTTCGATTTCCATGTGCCGCTTCATAGTTTGATCCATCTCCTACAACAGACTTGCGATCATCCGCATAACTAAAAGTAGTCACACCATCCGTAATTAAAATAACCACTTTATTCGTTGCTGTACTTTGTGCTAATACTTTACTCGCTTCTTCTAATCCTTGTTGAGTAAACGTTCCACCATCCCATGTTTTTCCACGATTAGAAGGCACATTACCTGGAAGCTTGTCCGTAATATCTGCTGGATTTTTAGTAAAAGTTTTGAACGAATAATCATTCGTTGGACCATGTTCATATGTCGTTGTATTCCCAGCTGGCCAATTACGTTCTCTACCATCAAAAACAGCACTTCCATATGTAACTAAGGAAAATTGAAACAATGCATTATCTGCATGCAATATTTGTTGGACAAAATTGGTCGTCGCAGCCTTTGCAATACCGACACGATTTCTACTTTCCATACTATTTGAATTATCATAAACGAGTACAATATCTGTTGTCGTTTGTTCGGTTTTTTCTTTTCCTTTCACATGTAAATCGATAAAATATTCGCCTGGTTTATTACCAAAAGAAACGCTTTTATTTATAATAGCTCGTTCATAATCTCGTGCCCCATCACTATTTAAAATGGACCCGTGCCCTTCTTTTGTTTCTGTATGTTGTTCTTCTGCAATGATAATATTCGTTTGTAGAAAAGAGATAGGAAAAGAAATAAATAATAAACATATGACTAAAAATACGACTGTTTTTTTGCTACTAATTTTTAATACATTGTTCATGAAAATTCCCCCTTATATTGTTTCTATTTTTCTACTTATTGCATGAAATTACTTTAAGAGCATCGGTCCTTGACACATAAGTGCCAGATCATCTACATATCGTTACGTCATCACATTAACTCCTTTGAATTTATTTTTGGTGTTGCACAATGGATACGTATATTGCACCACATAACTCATGTCAATAATGCTCGAAATTTACAAAGTCATTCCAAAAATCGTTCGACAGATTAACAAAACTTATAGCCACGAAACGACAAAAAGATTCCAGCAAAAAATTGCTGAAATCTTTTTATTAGAAGAACATTACAATAAGTGTGTTATTTATTTTTCATTAAAGACTCATTCATAGAAGCTTCCACCCGTTTATAATATATGCGATAGCTATACCAAAAGACGAGATACACTACTGTGAACATTATAATAGAAATGAATATTGGGCCAATACGAATTGGAACCCAACCGACAGAAATAGCGATTATAAAATAAACGATAATCGACAGGCTATAATGGATGATTGTCTTTTTTAGTGGGCTCCATTTTTCTACATCAAATATAAAAGAAGCAAAGGCAAAATATATACTTAAAACGAATCCCATGCTCGTATATAGCCATATCGTTTGGATGGAAGGGTTCATATTTGCAAACATTAATACCGTTAAGGCGATAAAGGTTACAACCCCTCCATAAGCAAGCCCATATATAGCACGTTTCATGATCTCACTTATCATCTGTAAGCCCTCCAATCATTAGCTTTTCCTTTATGCTGTTTACATATTTTCTCGTAATATATTCTTTATTTCCCGAATGAAAATAAACACATAGATTCCCATTAAAAGATAATTCAAATCGGGCAATTTGGTGTAAATTCCCTATAACAGATTTGGAAAATCGCATGAAATGTCGAGACACCAACACCTCTTCTACTTCATATAACTTCATTCTAACCTCTATTTGTTCCTTTTGAACAACAGCATATGTTTTTCGATTTTCCACAAAAACATAATCGATATTAGCAGGTTCTAATAATATCGTTTGCTCCTCTTTCACACCGAATAAACGTTGTGGTTTTTGTTGTTTAATCATTGAAATTAAGTCATCTAACTCTTTGGACCATTCTTTCGCTTGTATTGTAATGGAAGTTTCCTCAAATTTATCGTCAAGGTCAATATGAATTTTCATGTTTCCCCTCCCCTAAACGATTAATGTTTAGCTTCGTTCAAAAAACGCGGATAGCGTATATAAGCTAATAGACAACCGATACTGCCATAAAGGAATAAAATAAATAAAGATAATAATAAATCGCCACCGGATAATGTATCAGTCATTGCTCCTTGATATGCTTGGTGTGCCCAATATTGCGGCGTTACTTTTGCAATAGTTTGAACAATGCTTGGCATCGTATCAATTGGCATCCATAACCCACCTAACATCGCCCCACCGAGCGCAATGATCTGTGTACATGCAATTCCCATATTTTCTGATCGGACGAATAATGCTAAAGCTAACCCTAAACCTGTTACTGCAAATGTAATAAACAGAGAAATAATAACAATATATAAAGGATTTCCTAGTGGAATATGGTAAACGATTTTACCAAATGTAAATAAGATTGCTATTTGAATGAACACGATGAAGATAAATGGCATCCATTTTCCAAGTAAAAAAGCGATGGACGAAATAGGCGTACTAGCTATTCTAGCAACCATACCCCCTTCTTTATCCTTTATAAAAGTTGTTACCATCGATATCATAATAAAAAAGATAAACATGACAACATAGCCTGGGACAATCGAGATAATGACTTCCTCTTTCATTGATTCCTCTATACCAGATGTAAATAAACTAATGAATAATACTGTAAATAAAATAGGTAAAATAACCGCCCAAAAGATCATTCCACGGTCTTGTAAATGCTTGATCCCTTCCGTCTGCATGATTGCTTTCATTTTTAATCCCTACTTTCTATAGTTTAGCATACCTATTCACGAAGTTGACTCCCTGTTAAGTGAAAAAATACTTCTTCTAACTTCGGTCGCATTATTTCTAACTGTTCTACATGGTAATCATTTTTAATACTATCTTCGATTATTTCTTGCATCACTTGTAGCGGAGATGCCGTCTTATATACATAACCATCCTTTTTAGGATGAACATTTGTAACAGTAGGTAAATCAATGACATGATTAGGTTTTCTTTTCACAAAAACCGACGGCTGACTATACTTATTTAATAACATAGATATAGTACCTGTTTCGATCACTTTACCATGATCCATCAAAGCAATTTCATCACAAAGTTGTTCTACTTCTTCCATGTAGTGGCTTACATAAATAATGGTCGTTCCTTGTTGTTTTAATCTTTCTATCATCTCGAATATATAATTTCTCGATTGTGCATCAATTCCAACTGTTGGTTCATCCATTATAATAATTGTCGGTTTATGCATGAATGCACAACCTATATTTAAGCGCCGTTTCATTCCTCCTGAGAAAGTATTCACTTTCTCATTTCCGTATACTGTTAAACCGATCTGTTCTAATACCTTTTCAACTTGTGCATGTAATTCTTTTCCGTGTAGCCCATACAATTTTCCAAAATAACGTAAGTTCTGTATCGCTGTGAGCTTTTCTTCTAAACAAATATGTTGTGGAACATAACCAATATTGTATAAATCTTTTTTTCCCTTTTCAGCTCCATTTATATAAAGGAAGCCTTTGTCACTTCGAATAATCGAAGTAATAATTTTTACGAGCGTCGATTTTCCAGCCCCATTCGGACCGACCAATCCGAAACAACTTCCTTTTCGTATCGTTACATTTATGTCATCCAGAACTACTTTTCCATTGTATGATTTATAAATATTTTTTAGCGTAATCATTGCACACAGCCCCTTTCCTTTGACTCATAATAATTACAGTATGGCAGTTTCATACTTATATTTGTGCTTCATATGTCTCTCTTTCATATTTTTGTGTGTAACATGATTGATTTGTTGTCTAACATTTAGGGCGAAAAAAACGAAGCTACAAATTGTAACTTCGATTTATCAATTACGTTTTTATATTAAATATTATTGTTCCGTCATTATCTACAGCGATATTTCTTGGGTGACTGGAATGTCAACACTAAATTGAACAAAACTTTTAAGGTTTTAAGCATTTAATAACTTGTGTTCAGCCGTTTATAACTTTACTAAGTTGTAAAGGTGCTGCTTTTTAACCTTTTTTAATTTTGCCAAGTATATCAACATGTTTACTCCTTTTATTCAGACATGTTGATTTTGTTTACATATTTCTCTTTGGCATTTTACAGTTACAAACGTTGCATTACAACTCTCCCCTTCTAGTGCTTTTCAATTGTCTGGTAAAGGCTGCAATAAATGTCATGATAGATGGTACGAACAAAACAATCATAATATATAGCCCTATGACACTTATTTCCTTAACAATTCCTGTCGTAAGTGTAGTAAGCATAATAAAAACTAATAGAAGTAAAGTGATACTGATTGCCCATTTCTGTAATGGTTTTCTTAGACGGTTATATTTCTCTATTGTTGTAATTTTGTCTGTATAAATAGGCTCTGTTTCTTTCGGGGCTTTAAATATGTGCATATTATACTCTGAACAGACATGCTCCCAACCTGCCATTTCAAATAATTCAAAGTACTCCTCCTTATCATTCTCCTCCACTAAGTGATAATCAATCGTATAGATGACTTCAGATGGTTCTCCTTTTTCTAACCCATATCCCATAAAACTAAATTTCTTTAAATGCCATCCTTGTAATGATTTCTTGCTTAACTTTTTCATATCTGATTTCTCCGAAAAAGCGAGACCACCAGACATCATATATTTAGTCTTTTTCTTCATTTTTTACTTCTCCTCTCAAACCTTTCTCTGCTAAATGAACCATTGCTTTCCGTCGGTCCAAATCCCACTCCAATGCGTTACGCCCTAGCTCTGTTAATACGTACACTTTTCTCCTTCCATCTGAAATATCATGTAATCTAATAAAATTTTCTTTCATCAGTTTTTTTATAATTGTATACAATGATGCTGGTCCAATTGTAAAATCACCTGCTGTCGTATCTTCAATTAATTTCATGACTGCATACCCGTGTCGAGGTTCAGTGAATGCCGCCATAATATAAAACATCGAATCTGTTAATGGTTCAAATGGTTTCATTTTCTCCTCCTGTGTATCACTTTATGATATATCCATTTATAATGTATCATAAGGTGGTATATCATACAATAAAAAATAAGACTTTTTAAGTAAAAGATGAATTACTCTCTTTTATACTTAAAAAAGTCTTATTATATCTGCTCTTTAATACTGACAAATTTCATTGCTAATTTTTATTCATGCGTCTTTTTTCTTCGAGTAAATTTTTAAATTCTTGTTCTAATGCTTCGGAAGGGTCTATACTTAACCGACTTATAATATCTGCAATTTTCGTTTCTAATAACAATAGTTCGTCTTCATTTCCCTTCTCTTGTGAAGGAATCTGTTGTTTCTCGTACTCTTCATACGTTCCATCAAAAATACGTATATGTTCATTTTTTATTTCTAATATTTTTGTTGCGACATTACGGACAAACATCCGATCATGTGTAACAAAGATAACTGTGCCCACATAATTTGTCAAAAGAGTTTCTAATGCTTCTAAGGAAGCGATATCTAAATAGTTTGTCGGTTCATCTAGTATTAACAAATTCGCTTCACTTAAAATAATTTTCGATAATGAAACTTTTACTTTTTCTCCACCACTTAACATATTTACTTTTTTATGAACATCGTCATTGAAAAAGTGCATTCGCGCAAGTACTGTACGAATAAATGTCTCATTTTGTTCTGAGGATGATTGTACATTTTCTAATATAGTTTTTTCACCATCTAAAATCGTCAAATTTTGTGCGAAATAACCGATTTTAATTGCTCGTGATCGTATTATTTCTTTATCATCATGTAATATTTTCTTTAATAACGTTGTTTTTCCGACGCCATTTTTCCCAATGATGGCAAGTTTTTCTCCATTACGCAAATGAAAGTCAACCGGTTTCCATAGCCGTCGATTTCCTACCTCGGCCTTCATTTGTTCGGTACGAAGAACAATGTGATAATGAAGCGGCTCCTTTTGTAACATATCCATTTTTATGTTTGGTAATTCCTTTGGTTTCTTAACTTTTTCTAATTTCTCTAATCTTGTTTCAAAAGCGGAAGCAGTTTTCCTTAATTTCTTCTGTTTGTTTGCGTAATATGGCTTTGCCCCTTTTTGTCTCGCATCAGACGCACCTAAATGTTTCGGTTTCTTCGTTGCCCGTTGTGCTCTTTCCTCCTTTTTTCTAATTGCCTCTCTCAATTGCTGTTTTTCTTTTTCATATTTTTCATATGCTAATTGTTGTTCATTTTTTTCCAACTCTTTTTGTTGCGCATAATCACTATAGTTTCCTGTATAGATTGTGATACGTCCATCATCCAGTTCCCATATTTCTGTACATAATTGATCAAGAAATACTCTGTCGTGTGACACAACGATTAGTCCACCCTGAAACGATTGCAATTCTTTTTCTAACCACTCAATATGAGACTCGTCTAAATTTGTTGTCGGTTCATCTAATAACAACAATCCTGCTTCACTATTAAAAGCATCTTGTAAATATTCTTGTGTTATTTCTCCTCCGCTTTTTGTTGTATCGGTTCGTTTTAGTTGTGGAACTAATTTGACAAAAGTAGACGGAGCAATCGTTCCTTCATCCGCTAATAATTCTCCTGCAATTATATGTAATAATGTTGTCTTTCCACATCCATTTCTTCCAACTAAACCGATTCGCTGGCCATCGTGCACTTGTAAACTATTTATTTGAAGTGATAAATGTTCATGAATAAAATACCTTAGCGATGTTCCTTCAAGTAAAAGCATATATTTTCCTCCCGATATCGTATTTAGGGGAAAATAAAAACCCCCATATTCATTCAGAATAGGAGGCTAAAAAACCGTATAGGTGTATACCTTAAAAGAGTTACCTCTCTAAAGGTCAACTACATATAACGATCTAATCCTATTCCGAAAATACATCATATAAGCGAGATGAAATAAGTTAAATGGGCAAACTTATTCCCGTGCTTATTGAATTTTTTTCTTTAAAATAGGATTAGTTGTTCATGTAATTGGATCACCCTTTCATGTTTATATGATGCATAGTTTACTATATGTAAGCTGTTTTAGTCAACATACATTTTTCACGTAAAACAATTATATCTGTGTTTTTTTAATTGTCTACGATTATTTTTCCATTATCCGCGCGTAAATTTATTTTATTTTCTCCAGCTCCATATGTGCCATGCGAAGTCTTTTCACCAAATAAAGTAATACTTCCATTATCAACTTGAGCATGAATTTCCGCATTTGTCGGTTTTTCACTTGTTTCAATATGGATTTTTCCGTTATCTGTAACGAACTCTAAAGGTGATGCTAATGTTGTTGTCGTAAAATGAATTTTTCCGTTATTCGCTTTCGCGGATATAGTACCGGCAATTTCCGTTAATTCAATTTTTCCATTTGAAGTCGATATTTCCGAAGATTCGATGTCTGCATGACTAAAAATGATTCTCCCATTATCCGCTCGGAGTTTAACTGTTTCGCCTGTGACGCCATCCACTCTAATTTCGCCATTATCGGAGGTTACCTCCATTTTTTTTGCATTACTTTCTTTCACCTCTAATAGTCCATTATCTGCATGCAATGTCAATTCACTCGCATGTAAACCGTCCGTATTAACTTTTCCATCATCTGCCTCTGCCTTCACTACATCATACTCATTTTCTGGGACAAATAAATGAATTTTAACATTCCGAGTATCGAAGCCCAAACTAAAAAACTTTTTCGATTTATCTTTATAGTTCACATGTAAAGTTCCATTAGTTATATTTAAGGAAAAGTTTTCTTCAAGATTATAACCTATGACCTCTACTTTAGGTTTTGTTTCATTTGTAGATGAAACCGAGATTTCTCCGTCACTGGCATTTACTTCTATGTTCGAAAAATCCGTACTACCTAATTCTCCCGTTACAGTATCTGCTTTTGGAACGGTTTTGTATGTCATAATACTACCAATCAATCCTATCATAAAAATAATTGCCGCTAAAACAGATAAGCGTTTCATATTAAGCATGCTCAAGCCCACCTTTTACAAGTTTCGTATTGTATTTTAAATAACGAATAAAACCTCTCATACATACTTTCGTCATACCATAAGATGCGATGATGATGAATAGGCCTAATCCACAAAGTACGAGCGAATTAAACAAATCAAACAGTAAAAATACCTCTGGGTATATAGCCACATTCACTAACACGACGAACGGAGCAGCGGCAAACCCTATTCCGACACCCCAACTAGCAAGAAGTAGTGAGGCAATAACGAGAAATGGTCCAAGTACGATAACTAAATTAAAAAAACCTAAACCTATTACCATCCAAGTCGCTTTTAAAAAGTTTCCAATGGAAGTGTTTTTTTCAACTTTTTCAATTTGATATGTCGCCACTAATTCTTTTCCAATTAATTTAGGATTGCCTAGAGCTACTGTCATTTCTTCTTCACTTTTCCCATCCAATTGGCCCATCTGAAAATATTCTTCATAGTCTTGTAAAATTTTCAATTGTTCTTCTTTAGGTATTTTTGCTATGGCACTCCGTAACTCTTTAATAAACCGTTCTTTATTCATGTCGTCCCTCCTCTATCAATGCATTCACACCACGGGTAAATTTCTCCCACTCTACTAATTGTTCATCTAAATACGAACGCCCTAACTCTGTTAATTGATAATATTTTCGTGGCGGACCTTCTGTAGATTCTTTTAAATACGTTGTAAAATACCCTTCCTTTGTCAAACGACGCAGAAGTGGATAAACAGATCCCTCTGATATCGAAATTTGATCCGATATTTTTTGGACTAACTCGTAACCATAGTGATCTTGTTTATCAAGTAATACAAGCACGCATAAGTTTAATACTCCTTTTTTAAATTGAACATTCATTGTTTTCTCCTCCACTACTATACAATGTATAGTACCAACTTATAGTTCATACCATTATAAAAAGATTTTATCATACGGTACTGTTCATTACAAGGTACTGTTTTATATTTCTTCTCTCTTATCATAAATATGATAAAATTAACATAAATTGATATAAATAACGGATCGTCGGAAGGTGTGTTCTCGCTTGAACAAATTACTTTTACACGTAGAAGGGTTAGTTTTCTTTATCGTAAGTACCTATGTATATTTCTATTTGGGTTTTAGTGGATTACTATTTGCGATCCTTTTACTCGCACCAGATATATCAGCAATTGGTTATGTATGGAATAATAAAATAGGAGCCATTTTGTACAATCTTTTTCATACGTATACAACACCAATTGTTTTATTGTTAGTTGGCTATTTTTTGCATTATCAAATCTTCACCATGGTAAGCCTTATTTGGATTGCACATATTGGAATGGATCGAACGGTTGGATACGGTCTAAAATATATGACTAATTTTAAAGACAACCATTTGAATCGGGTGTAATGTGGTAATGAAATTTTTTTTAGTAGAGATGTACTTTAGAGGTGTAATTGTGGTCTCCCTGTCATAATTCCGCAAGTGGGTGATGGTTTTGA
>NZ_JAXHDE010000013.1:0-85390 GCF_037072005.1 Pseudogracilibacillus sp. SO10305
ATTAGTGGCTAACTTGATTATACAATCCAGCAGTCGATCCTTTTTTAAAGGTTTAATAATATAATCTAATGCGTCTAATTCAAATGCTTCAACTGCAAAAATATCGTATGCCGTCAAAAATACAATATACATATTAGGGTTTTTTTCTAATAGTCGTTCAGCGACTTCTAATCCATTTATTTCAGGCATTTGAATGTCTAAAAATGCGATGTGTGGTGCTTCTGTTTCTGCAGCCTCTAAACATGCAACAGGATCAGTAAAACTACCTATTACTTCTATTTCACTATGTCCACTGATAATTTTTTTCGCATAATCTAATGCTAATTGTTCATCATCCACAATCATTGCTTTTATCAAAAGACTTCCCCCTTTAAAACAAACAATTTTATTGAACGATTCATTGGAATAATATGGTTTATTATACCATGAAAATAACAAGGAAAATCCATTTTTGTTAAAATAAGTTTTATTTTTCAGAAATAATACATTAACATAAGAATCAATGTACCCACAAAAAACTACCATAAGCTCATATTAGCTTATGGTAGTTTCAAAATCATACTTCTTTCCCTCTCCTTGAGATAAAGAATATTGATAATCCTGTAAATAAAATACCTAATCCGATTGCAAGAAGGTTAAACACTTGTGTTGCTGTGCTAGGTAATAATCCACCTACTGATTCATCACTAGAAGGTACCGTAAAGTCTAATTTTACGATACAATCATCTGTAACTTCAACTGTACTTACCTCATTTCCATCTGCATCAGTTACAGCGTATTTTCCATTCTGTAATTTTTCTCGGTCTACCTTCGCTTTACCATTTTCATCTGTTTTTATAGTAACCTTGTTTTTTTTCATCTTTAGAAAATTTGAATAGTTTTAATGGGCTATTTTCCGAAATTTCAACTTTTTATCGAAAATCTGCTACAATTACGAATATATATTTATAAAAAGAGGTGATATAAATGCTCCAATTACAAATAAATGAAAAAATCTCCCTGCAAACTCTTTCCGCAAGATATGCGGGAGATTTATATAAAATTACAGATAGTTCTAGGGAATATTTAAAAGAATGGTTGCCATGGTTAGATCACATTCAATCAGAGGAAGATTCGCTAACTTTTATACGAAATTCACTAGAGGCATATATTGATTTTAAAGAAATTGTTGCAGGAATTTTTTATGAAGGAAGTTTAGTCGGAATAATCGGATTTAACCGAATTGACCAAGTAAATAAAATTGCCTCCATTGGATACTGGCTTTCTGAATCCATGCAAGGCAAAGGAATCGTAACACAATCTGTTTCTGCCTTTATCCAATATGGGTTCGAACATTTAGCATTTAATCGAATGGAAATTAGAGTAGCAACGGAAAATAAGCGAAGTCGGGCAATTCCCGAAAGATTAGGTTTTACAAAAGAAGGTATTATTCGTGAGGCAGAAAAACTTTACGGTACTTATGTTGACCATGTTTTATACAGTATGTTAGCGAGAGAATGGGACGAGCAAAAATGAATATCCACAAACTTATGCACATATGCACAAAAATGCGTATATGTAGTTCATTTTTTCCATTTTTATACTATATAATGTAGTGAAAACGAATGTTCGTATTACTTATCCACTGTTTGTGAATAATTCGAATAAATTGTGGATAAGTTTTCTTCATTTGACAATTGCTTTAAACACGCTTTACAAATACAACCCTCTTCAATAGAGATTGATTGTAAAGCCTTTTTTACTTTTTCAGACAATGTTATTTGCATACACCAACATGTGGATAATTCCGCTTCACATTTATTTTGTTTTGCACATAGTGGACAAATTTCTTGCATCATTTCATTCCTCCTATAGAAAAAGCTGGCAGCGCCAAAATGGACCTGCCAGCTTAAACTTTGTTTATGGTTGCTCTGTTAATGTAATATTTACCTTATGTTTTTCTCCATCACGGTAATAAACGATCGAAACTTCGTCACCGATTTCTAATTCATTATATAAAATTCGTCTTAAATCAAGTGTGTTTAACACCTTTTCACCATTGAATTCTGTAATGACATCTAATCGTTTTAAACCTGCTTTATCCGCTGGTGAGAGTGGTTCAATACTCCAAATATAAATTCCACCTTCTATATTATCTGGAAGTTGTAATGTCGATGTCCACTCAGACCGTGGTACTTCTTCTAAGGAATATATTTCTACTCCTAAATATGCACGCGTTACCGTTCCATCTGTTTCTAATTCAGCCATGATTGGTTCTGCAATATCGATTGGAATGGCAAATCCAATTCCTTGTGCAATATTTTGACTAATTTTCATCGAGTTAATGCCAATCAGTTGACCTGACATATTAATAAGAGCACCACCACTGTTTCCAGGGTTAATTGCAGCATCTGTTTGAAGTACTTCAGCTTGCCAATCTGGTTGCCCATCTTGGTTAAAGTCTTGTGGAATCGTTCGCTGTTTCCCACTAATAATCCCTTGTGTAACAGAACCAGCAAACATGAGGCCTAACGGATTTCCTATAGCGATGACAGGTTCACCAACCTTTACATTTTCGGACACACCTAATTCAATCGGTTCTCCCACCTCATCTGCACCGACACGTAGGACTGCCAAATCAGTAAACAAATCCGTTCCGAGGAGCTTTGCTTCTATCGTTGATTCATCATTTAAGACGACTTCCACCGTGTCGGCACCTTCGACGACATGGTGGTTCGTTACAATATAAGCATATTTTTTATCTTTTTTAAAAATAACACCTGAACCAGTTCCAGCTTCATCTGATTCTGCTTCTTCCCAAAAATCCATTCGTGACTGTAAATTTGTTACACCGACAACTGCATGGGAGACATTTTCAACAATGTCTGTCACTTGTGTTGTCACATCCACATTTACTTTTTCTACCTTGCTTGGTGTAGAGGGTGTTTCGTTTCCTTCACTATCTTCATTCAATATGTCATCATTAATATCTCGATTTTCATCTGTAAAATTCGGATAAATGACGAGCAATAGTAAAATCCCTACCCCTAAACCGATTAAAATCGGCATGAGCCAACCGTTCGCCTTTTTCTTGGGCGGATTTTCCGGTTCCATCTTTGCAACACAAACTTCTTCCTCTTGTTTATGTCCTGGAGGTGTTTGTGCTGTATCGTTTCTATCCTGTTCTTTTTTATCGTGCTCCTGCTCATCTACCACATGCTTCTCATTGTCTTCATTCATTTGAATAACTCCTCTCATTCTAATAGAAGCTATATCTTTATATGTTTTACAAATAATGAAAACATATGTCTAAATTATTTAAATTACTTCATAGACTGGTGTTGGAAAGTTTGGATCCGTATCAAATAAATTCATTTCAATGCCACGTTCACGCAACACTTGATCTACCGACATTCTTGCTAAGTCTTTCATATTATTATCTTTACTTAAATGGGCTAAGTATACACGTTTCGTATTATGATCAATTACATCACATAGTGCCAATCCACAATCTTCATTGCTTACGTGTCCGGAATCACCTAAAATACGTTGTTTGACACTCCATGGATAGCTACCCATCTGTAACATGCTCACATCATGATTCGACTCAAACACATAAGCATCTGCACCTTTAATCGTATCTTTAATTCTTTCCGATACGTACCCTAAATCTGTCACTAGTGCGACCTTTTTATCGTTATGACGGAATGTAAAAAACATCGGATCTGCCGCATCATGTGAAACTGAAAATGACTCAACGTCCATATCTGCAAATGTTTTCACACTATTTGCTGCAAAATGAAATTTCTGGTCTGTCGTTAACTTTCCGAGTTGGTGCTCCATCGCATTCCATGTTTTTTCATTTGCGTAAATAGGTAAATTATATTTTCGTGCGACAATTCCTAATCCTTTTATATGATCACTATGTTCATGTGTCACTAAAATGCCATCTAATTGATTCGGGTCTAAATCTACTTCGTGAAATAGACGATCAATTTGTTTCCCACTCAACCCTGCATCGATAAGCAATCTCGTTTTATTCGATTCAATATAAAAGGCATTTCCTGTACTACCTGATGCGAGTACGCTAAAGCGTAAAGTCATCTCTCTATTCACCTCATCGTATTCCTTTTCTTACCTCTATATCTTGCAAAATTTCTTCTAATTTCTTGTTCTGTCCTTTTTGAATATCAAGTCTTTTCATCATCGTTGTTGTAACTTCATCAAAAAATTCTTCCTCATCTGTAGAGAAAATAAATCCTTCAATAGCGTTCACAAAATAATTATGATCTTCATTAACCGTAATTTTCCATATCGGTACAAATACTTGTACATCACTTTCAAATGGAACTCTCGTATGGAATCCAATGTTTACGCGGGTAATTTCATCCCCGGCAAATAACGCATTTGCATTATACAATGTTTCAATGGCACGCATTGGCGTAATAAGTTTACGCTTTTCAGCGACTGTCTCTTCTTCTCCTAACATCGTTTGAATATAATGTGTCGCTTCATTATCATCATTTAAAAAGACTAAAATAATCCCTTTATCATTATAATAAATCGTACGATCTAATTTATTTTGAAAATAAACTAGGACATTTTTTTCTTCATTTCTTTCCCAAAATGTATATTCTTCTCCATAGTACGCAAAAGATGTTAAAAAATCATCCATATTCTCATCTGTTTTCTTACTCGGTAATGCGATTGCTTTATCTAAAATGGAAACGACCATATTTTGATTCAATATAAATGATTCTTGTTTCGGCACATTCGATAAACCTTTTAACTCATCTTTCGTAAATAAATGCTGTTTCAGTGAAATATATGTTTCTTCATATTCCTGATCCGGCAATTCTTTTATCGTAATCGACTCTCCATTCAACTGTTCTTCAATCGTTGATGGTTCATGTTCGATTACACCAATATCTGCAACTTCCTTTTTCTCTAAAAATTGCATAAATAAGTAAATATCTAAAATGAGGAAGCTGAGGATTAATAACGTCTTAATTTGTCCCCAATGCATTATAAATCCCCTCCTCTTTGTCGTTCATATTCAGCTACATTAAACCTTGTCCACTGTCCTTCATAATAAATAGACCATTGTGGTTCCAATGTCAAACTATGATCATCCTCTAAGAAATTTAACATATAACCGAGTTCGATGTCTTCAATTTTATCTAGTTCCATTTCATTATCGGTTTGTAGATAGGCAATCAATTCTTCTCCAGAAATAAGTTCAATATCACGAGCATTTAATAAGTTACCGATACGAACGAGCGGACGATTGTATTCATGTAAATCTTGTTCCCGCCACGATTGTTCGATAATGGTTAAATTGCCATAATTATACACAGGATATCCGGCATAATGCAGACGGTAACGAATATTTGAAACGTCCGGTCGAATACTTTCTATATAGTAATTATTCGTCCATCCTTTATGTTCATTAATATTGTTCACACTTTTTTCAAGTAATTCCAATGCACTGGAATGCTCGAATTTTTCTTGTAATGGGTTAATAAACTGTAGCAATCTCCCATCTTGAACGATTCGCATACCTCTTTGTCCATCTGTAAAATATGCTTCCTTCATATTTTGTGTCACTAAATTCGGGTTAGTAAATAGCGCATTAATGAATAAATCAGGTTTAATTTTACTTGCCACAAATGTTTTTTCCTTCAGTTGTACGGGACCTGACTTCACATAAATGACATGATCGCCTTCTTCTAATGTTACGAATGATGCTAATGCTTCTTCATTAGAGAAAGATGATTGAATAATGTCGTAAGCATCTGTTTTATCAATGGTTGCTTCCATCATCTTCGTTTGGTCATCAGATAAAATTCCCAATTTTAATGTATTTGATTCTTCGTTCATTCGTAAAAACATTCTTGAAAAGGTCCAGTTCGGTAACTCTGGTGTTTCGCGAAATGTGAAAATCGTTGAAACGAGTTCCACTGGTGTTTTCGGTGGAAAGATGAGCTCTACATAATTTTTATTATTTGGACGTCCTTCCACTTCTTTTATTTTATAATCAGAAAGCTCCCAAGATTTGATGGACTGGAATAATTGCTGTTGTTCCACCATATCATAAAATCCAGTCGCTTCTTCTCCCTCTCTGAGAATGATTTTATTCGGTTTTAATAATTCGTTTTTCCCTCTCTCATCTCCACCAATATCGACCTCATTGACATAATCGGCACTATATAAATAATCATAATTTGGTTGATAACTCCATAAGATGAAAGATAACAAAAAGCTAATAGCGATTAAGACGACTAAAATAAATGATTTAACTGTTTCGTAACTCATTGTTGTCTCCTCCGCTTATTGTTGAGCGGTAATGTAAAGTGAATTGTCGTTCCTTTTCCTTCTTTACTATTTGCCCAAATTCGTCCATAATGTGATTCGACTAATTCACGTGTAATAGCTAATCCTAAACCTGTACCACCAAGTTGACGTGTACGAGCTTTATCCACACGGTAAAAACGGTCAAAAATTTTATCTAATTTTTCGTATTCAATTCCAATTCCTTCATCTTGTATACTAACGATAATTTGACGAATATCTTTTTGAACGCGACACGTAATACGCCCACCATCTGGAGAATATTTCACCGCATTAGAAATAATATTATCTAACACTTGTGTCATTTTATCTTTATCAATGTACACAAAATAAGATTCATCTGGAATCACCCGTTTGAACGTAATATTTCCATCTTTTACATTCATTTCAAAACGATCGATAATATGATGGAAAAACTTTGGAAAGTCGACAACTTCACGCATCAATGGCTGTTCCTTACTATCAATTTTTGATAACTGTAATAAACTATTTACCATGCGAATCATTCGTTCTGTTTCATTTTGAATCACTTCTAAAAACTTCGGCGCAATTTCTGGATCTTCCCACGCACCATCTGTTAAAGCTTCTAAATAACTGCGTAGTGTCGTTAATGGTGTACGTAATTCATGTGAAACGTTTGATACGAATTCACGACGTTCTTGTTCAATTTTTTCCTCTTCGGTTACATCACTTAATACGGTAATGATTCCTGTAGCCTTTTGTTCACTGCTATCATCATAAAGTGTAGAGAAATTCGCTCGAACGTAATGTGTTTCCTCTTCTCGACTATAATCGAGAACGAGTGTCCCACTTTGTTGTAGCTGGATGATATCTTCTACCCTTTCTTCCAACTCTAATAAAGCTAATAGATCTTTATTTAATAAATGCATTGGGTTTTCATTAAATAGTCGTCCAGCTGCTTCATTTATTAACGTAATTTCTCCTTTACTATCTGTTGCAATTACACCATCTGTCATGTTTTCGAGTACGGACTCCAATTTACGCTGCTCATTTTCAATTTGACCCATATAATGTTTTAAACGGTCATTTAAGTGGTTAAATGTGACAGCTAACTGACTTATTTCGTCTGTTCCATACACTTCTACTTTTTGTGAGAAATCTCCACGAGCCATCGTCTGTGCTTGCTGACGCATTTCTAAAATTGGCTTCGTAATAGCACGTGCTACTAAGATTCCTAGTAAAACAGAAACGATTAATGCAATGACAGATCCTTTTAGAAAAATTTCATTTATTTTTTGTAACTGACCATATACACTTTCCAGCGATGTTTCTAAATAAATAACCCCTTGTACATTGTTATTATCATCGACAACAGGTTCTACTCGCACTAGTACCCGTTCCCCTGTATTTACGTTTAAAGACGTATTATCGATCGATGTATTAAACTTAATCGCACGTTGGACCGTATCCTCGGTAATTTTTTTACCAATGATTTGTGTATTAGTATAATCATTCGTCCCGAGTACACGTCCTTGGTTATTCATCACTTGAATCATCGCACCAGTTCGATCGACATCAATCGTAATTTCCTGAATTTCCTCTTGTAATGTCGGTTCCTCAGGATCATCTGTACGTTGTTTATTAAAAGCTTGTTCCACATTGTAGCTTAGCAAATCGATACGGTCATTTGTTGCTTCTTTAAAGTTATCAAGTAATTCTGCCTCTAGTTCACGTGCAACATAAGAACCAATCACTTGTACAGCGATCACTAACAACAAAATATAAATAATAATAAATTTTAATTGAATCGATCGAAAAAAACCGACTTTTTTCATATCATTTACTCCTCTTCAGGGTTGCGTAAATAATAGCCTACTCCTCTTCTTGTGACAATCCAATTCGGATTACTCGGATCTTCTTCAATTTTCTCTCGTAATCTTCTAATTGTAACGTCCACTGTTCTTACGTCCCCAAAATAATCATATCCCCATACTGTTTCGAGAAGATGTTCTCTCGTCATCACTTGACCAATATGTCTTGCTAAATAATAAAATAACTCAAATTCACGATGTGTTAAATCAACGTGTTCTCCATTACGTGATACACTATATGCATCTGGATGAATTTTTAAATTACCTATTTCAATATCCTTTTTCTGTTGCACTTGTGCATCTTCTTGTACTGCTTGTTGTCTACGTAAGTTTGCTTTCACACGTGCGATTAATTCTCGGTTACTGAAAGGTTTTGTCACATAGTCATCTGCACCTAATTCAAGACCAAGTACTTTATCAATTTCAGAATCTTTTGCTGTTAACATAATAATCGGCATCGTCTTCGTTTTTCTTATTTCGCGACACACTTCATTTCCATCTTTTCCCGGTAACATAATATCAAGTAAAATTAAATCCGGATCCTCTGATTCCGCAAGTTCAATCGCCGTATCACCATCATGCGCAAGAACTACTTCATACCCTTCCTTCACTAAATTAAATTTCAATATATCTGCAATTGGTTTTTCGTCATCTACAACTAATATTTTTAAGGCCACCATAAGCCACTCCTTTTAATGTTTTTATTTATATCCACATATAATATGAGTCTTTTTATTTTTATCTATCCTTATATTTTAACGTATTTTAAGGGAATTGTCTTTATTCCTACTTATAAAGTTATGAATAAAACAATTTACACAAAAAAATTGGCAATAGGTGGAAGTCCTACAATACAAATCAAAACCACTAGTGTGAAATGGTGATTTGATTTGCAGCTGAAAGCCTTTGTGACCGGCCTGAGCCTAAATAGCTCACTGAATGGCCCCTTATGCACCACATCCACGCATGAATTCTTTAAAAATCTCTTCTTGCTATTTGTGGAAAAGGTGATTAGGCTTTATGGTTGCGTTTTTGCGGGCTTGGGGTTGCATTCTTGCAACTTCAAGCCACATTCTTGCAACTTTGAGCCGCATTCTTGCAACTTCGACCTACATTCTTGCAACTTCGGGCCACATTCTTGCAACTTCAAGCCGCATTCTTGCAACTTTGGGCCATATTCTTGCAACTTTGGGCCATATTCTTGCAACTTCGACCTGCATTCTTGCAACTTCGACCTGCATTCTTGCAACTTCACACCATATTCTTGCAACTTCAAGCCATATTCTTGCAACTTCACACCATATTCTTGCAACTTCGAGCCACATTCTTGCAACTTCACACCGCATTCTTGCAACTTCACACCATATTCTTGCAACTTCGACCTGCATTCCCTCTGTTATAAGAGATGATGGTTGAATCTGATCACGACAGGAGACATTTTTAACAACACACAAAAAAGTGGTATTTATCTATTAAGATAAATACCACCGTAAAATATATTAACGATATACGCTACGAACTACATTTGTTTGCGTACGGTCAGGACCGACAGAGAAAATAGATAAAGGAATCTCAGATAACTGAGCAACTCGTTCTAAATAATTACGCGCATTTGTCGGTAAATCATGAATAGAACGTACTCCTGTAATATCTTCTGTCCAACCTGGTAGCTCTTCATATACAGGCTCACATTCTGCTAACATATTTAGGCTAGCAGGGAATTCATCCATAATCTCACCTTTGTATTTGTATGCAACACAAATTTTTAATGTTTCAATACCAGTTAAAACATCTAATGAGTTTAAAGATAAATCTGTAATACCACTCACACGACGAGCGTGACGAACAACCACACTATCAAACCAACCAACACGACGTGGACGGCCTGTTGTCGTACCATATTCGCGACCTACTTCACGAATTTGATCTCCAATCTCATCTGTTAATTCAGTCGGGAATGGACCATCCCCAACACGTGTCGTATAAGCCTTAGAGACTCCTACAACCGTAGATATTTTTGACGGACCAACACCAGAACCAATCGTCACTCCACCCGCAACTGGGTTAGAAGATGTAACGAACGGGTATGTTCCTTGGTCAATGTCTAACATAACACCTTGCGCACCTTCGAAAAGCACTCGCTTTCCGTTATCTAATGCATCATTTAACACGACAGATGTATCACAAACAAATTTCGCCATTTGCTGACCATATTCGTAATACTCTTCGAAAATATCTTCTACATCAATTGGATCTGCTTCATAAAACTTCTCAAATAAACGGTTTTTCTCGGCTAAGTTTTGTTCCAATTTAGCACGGAACACTTCTTTATCTAATAAATCTGCGATACGAATACCGCTACGTGCAGCTTTATCCATATATGCTGGACCGATACCTTTTTTCGTCGTACCGATTTTGTTTGCACCTTTATCTTCTTCTTGTAAAATATCTAATTTTAAATGATATGGTAAAATAACATGAGCACGATTGCTTACTTTTAAGTTATCAGTAGAAATACCTTTACCATGAAGATATTCAATTTCTTCCATGAAAGCCTTCGGATCAATAACCATTCCATTCCCTAATACACTAACTTTGTCAGAGAAAAAAATTCCAGATGGGATTAAGTGTAACTTGTATGTTACCCCACCAAATACAATCGTATGACCTGCGTTATTTCCACCTTGATAACGAGCAACTACTTCTGCGTTTTGTGAAAGGTAATCTGTAATTTTCCCTTTCCCTTCATCGCCCCACTGCGTACCTACTACAACTACTGAGGACATCGTGCACCTCCGCTAATAATTTATAATTTCATTTTAATTTTTCCATTAAATCCATCTGTAAGTTTAACAATATTTCTATAACAAGTCAATAAAAAGTCGAACATTTATTGGGTTTTTATTATAATTGTTCGGATTTGTTCAACTTTTTGATGAAAATAGCTACCTAATAAACGAAAAGTTGAACTTTAGACAGGAATTGGCGGTGGTACACTACTTTCGTCGTACCGTCGATCTAAATCAACGAACTTATTATATTCCTTTACGAAAGCAAGTTCTACCGTTCCTGTTGGACCATTACGCTGCTTCGCTAAAATGATTTCAATAATATTTTGTTGTTCAGATTCTTTATCATAATAGTCATCACGGTATAAGAAGCCAACGATATCCGCATCTTGCTCAATACTCCCCGATTCACGTAAGTCTGACATCATCGGGCGTTTATCTTGACGCGATTCTACTCCACGGGATAACTGCGATAATGCAATTAGTGGAACTTCTAGTTCCCTTGCAAGTCCTTTTAAAGAACGAGAAATTTCCGATACTTCTTGTTGCCTATTTTCTTGAGAACCTTCGCTACCTTGGATTAGTTGTAAATAATCGATGATAATCATCCCTAAACCATGTTCTTGTTTTAACCTACGACATTTGGAACGAATATCTGTCACACGTACACCTGGTGTGTCATCAATATATATACCTGCATGTGACAAACTTCCCATCGCCATCGTTAGTTTGCCCCAATCTTCTTGCTCTAACTTCCCTGTTCGCAAACGTTGTGAGTCAATATTCCCTTCCGCACATAACATACGTTGGACAAGCTGTTCTGCACCCATCTCTAAACTAAAAATCGCCACATTTTCATTTGCACGAACGGCCACATTTTGGGCAATATTTAAAGCGAATGCCGTCTTCCCAACAGATGGACGAGCAGCTACGATAATTAAATCATTTCGCTGGAATCCCGCTGTCATTCGATCTAAATCAGTAAATCCTGTAGGAATTCCAGTAACTTCATCTTCTTGATGATGTAATTGTTCAATATTTTCATATACGTTAATCAGGACATCTTTAATCGGTTTGAACGCACCTGTATTCTTTTTGTTCGCTACTTCTAAAATACTTTTTTCTGCTGTATCTAATACCGATTCAACCGAATCTTCTTTATCAAAGCTCTCCGTCACAATATCTGTCGCTGTTTTAATTAAGCGACGTAATAATGCTTTCTCCTCAACGATACGAGCATAATAATCAATATTCGCAGCTGTCGGAACAGATTCAGCGACTTCTGTTAAATAAACTGCTCCCCCTGCAACATCGATCTCACCTTTATTTGTAAGCAATATTGTTACCGAGACTAAATCAATTGGCTCTCCTTTTTCAAATAACTCATACATCGCTTGAAAAATAACTTGGTGACTCGCTCGAAAAAAGTCTTTGGATGTAAGTCGCTCAGCAGCTGTTGAAAAAGCTTCTGCCTCTAAAAAAACAGCACCTATTACTGCTTGTTCTGCTTCTATATTATGTGGTGGGGTTCTACCATGTTGTTCCATCACTTTGTCCACCTTTCTTTACAAAAAAATCGGGACATAATGTGAGTAGTCTATCATATAATCACTTTATTATGTCCCTATTTGCCATCATCTATTGTTCTTGTACATGTACTTGAATCGTACCTGTTACATCACTATGTAACTTCACCGGTACATTCGTATGTCCTAAAGCACGAATCGGATCTTGTAAATCGATTTTTCTACGATCTACTGTAATTTTGTGATCTTTCTTTAATGCTTCGGCGATTTGTTTGCTCGTAATAGACCCGAATAAACGACCACCATCTCCGGCTTTTGCTTTAATGACTACTGTTACTTTTTCTAATGTTGCTTTTAATTGTTCCGCTTCTTGTTTTTCTTCAGCTTCGATTTGTGCCTTTTTATTTTCTTGTGCTTTTAATTTCTTTAAATTTCCTGGTGTCGCCTCTTCTGCTAATTTATTTTTTAAAAGGAAGTTATTCGCATATCCTACTGGTACATCTTTCACTTCGCCTTTTTTCCCTTTACCTTTTACATCTTGTAAGAAAATTACTTTCATCGTTTATGTTCTCCCTTCCATATGATCATTTATTACTGCTAATAATTTCTCTTCTACTTCATCAATGGACATACCTTCAATTTGAGTAGCGGCATTTGTTAAATGACCACCACCATCCATCGCTTCCATCATAAGCTGAACATTCACATCCCCTAACGAACGTGCACTAATGGCAATCGTATCTTCGTTAATTCGTGCAATAACGAATGATGCGGTCACACTATCTACTGTTAAAAGTGTATCCGCGGCTTGTGCGATGACGATTTGTCCGTATGTTTTTTCAGCATCTGCTTTACTTATTGCTATTGTATCATGAATCACGGTTGCCTTTTCAATTAACTCATTTCGTTTTCGTAAAGTTGCTAAGTCTTCCTTTAGGAACCGCTGAATTAATACAGGATCTGCGCCTTTTGAACGTAAATATGATGCCGCATCAAATGTACGTGAACCTGTTCGAAGGGCAAAGCTTTTCGTATCGACAATAATTCCTGCAAGCATTGCCGTAGCTTCAAGTGCTGTTAACTTTTTCTTTTTCGGTTGATATTCAATCAACTCTGTTACTAGTTCGGCAGTCGATGACGCGTATGGTTCCATATAGACGAGAGTCGGTTGATCTACAAACTCCTCACCACGCCTATGGTGGTCTATAACGACAATATAATGTGCCATACGAAGTAGCTTCTCATGAGCTGTTAACGATGGCCTGTGCGTATCGACAACGACGACTAAACTTTTATCTGTACAAATAGCTTCCGCTTCTTCGGGCCCAATGAAAAACTTCCATAAATTCTCTTCTTTCTTTACTTCATCTACTACTTTTTCAATCCCTGTCGTTACATCATTTTCGTCGTACACAATATACCCTGGTACGCCATTAGACTGTGCGATATTTAATACACCTATCGTTGCCCCTAATGAATCCATATCAGGTGATTTATGACCCATAATGATAACATTATCACTTTGTTCCACAAGGTCCTTCAATGCGTGAGAAATAACGCGTGCCCTCACTCGTGTACGTTTTTCCATTGGATTCGTTTTTCCACCATAAAAACGTACTTTTCCAGACTCATCACGAACCGCAACTTGGTCCCCACCACGGCCTAGTGCTAAATCTAAACTCGACTGTGCAAGTCGTGCTAATTCAGGAATAAGCATATGTCCTGTTCCAACACCAATACTGATTGTAATTGGATTTTGTTGCCCTTCCTCTGCACGCACTTCTCGAATTTCATCTAATATATCAAAATTTGTTTCCTCTAATGCATGTAACCCTTTTTTCGTTAATACTGCAATAAAACGTTCTTGAGATGTTCGTTTTATATAAAATTTATGTTTCGCAGCCCAACGGTTTAAGGTTTCTGTTATAAGTGAGTTTAGGCGACTTTTTAAACTATCATCCATATTACGAGAGATTTCTTCATAATTATCTAAATATATATTTGCAAGCACTAACAATCCATCGTCGTAACGCCTCTCTAACGCTTTTTCCTCCGTACGATCAAAGAAGTACAATGTTTGCCCATCTGAAGCAATTTTTACATGTACTTCATACGGATCAATTGTTAGCATCGTCTCCATTTCTTTTTCATTTATTTTATGAATAAGCGACTCTCCAAAAATATGCAAAGACTGGCCGATTAAGTTTTCTTCTTTACATAATGTTTCCATATAAGGATTTGCCCATTTAATATCGAAATCATCATTATAAATAATGATTCCAATTGGCATTTGTAAAAAAGTTGCCCTTCCAGATTGCTCTACTTGATAACTAAGCTGATTCATATGTGATCGATATAATTGATCCAACTGTTCCTGTTCTCTTTTCGCCATAAAATAAACGATGGCAGCGAGCACCGTCATCACAATTCCGATGATCCAATTATAATAAAATAGAATCAGTAATATGATGATTGTAAAAACTAAAATCGCCCACATCGAGTGACGTATTTTATCTTTTAATTCAAAACGCTTCAATTCGTTCAACCCCTATACGTTCACTTTTTATTCGATTCCGCCATTCTCTTTTTCATCGATAATCCTAAATCAAGTATACCAATAAATCGCATGATAAACATCATGATAAATGGTAAAATAACTGTCAAAATAACAACAATAACTGGTGCTACTTTGGAGAATTTCTTTATATAGGCGAAAAAGAAGATGAACGATATTCCTTGAATCGTTAGCAAGACAGAACCTAACGTAATCATATTAAACGTAATAATTCCTAATGAACTACTTTGTTCTACTAAAAGACTAACGATAAGTGCTAATAAATAAAACCATAAAATGACTGTCGGTAAATTAAATTGATGAAACGGTGGGAAATGGTATGTTCCCCTACGTAATCGATTAATTACTTTATACGATAACCATTGTGTAATGAGAGCTAAAAAGATAGCCATAATCGCAATCATCGCTGGAATTAAATCTTTCATCATATTTAATTGTTCCTTCGTCTGTTCCAACACGGTTTGTAGATCATTACCAACAATCCCGAATTGATTCGCCATAGATTGCATCATTTCAAGGGAATCTTTTTGCGCTGCATCAAATTGTTCATATATATTTATATTTAAAACGACTTGTGCAAAGGCAAACAACAATAGAATGCCGATAATAAAACCTAACGTCCCTTGAGCCCATATCTCATATGGTCTTAATCCTCGTTTCATCGCAGCACCAATAACGATACCACCAATACCTATAAACAACGTAATCGGTAGTGCGATAATCGTTGCAAATATAACACTTAAAATTAATGCTCCAATAAGCATTAAAAAACCTGATTTTGCTCCATATCTTTCTGTATATAAGACGAATGGAATTGGTAACAAAAAGATACCAATTGGTCCAACGAGCGGTACGAAAACAAAAAACAATAAAATGACGATATATACCGCCGTCAATAATGCTCCTTCTGTTAATTTATTTGATTTATTCATACAACACCTCTTCATTTTTATCCGTAAAGCTTTTTGATGATATCCAGACAACATTTCTATATTTTTTATAGAAATTTAAACATCATCACTTCCTATTATCATAGCAGATTTTGACATGTTTTTCTTTTTGGAACTATGCAATGGGAAGCTATTTCTGTATGTAAAGTATAATACGTGATATAGTATTTTACGAATAACTTTTCATAAAGGAAGAATATCGATGAATGTATTTATAAAAGCTTGTAATCATAGTTTGAAGTTACCGAAGAAAAAAGATACATTTGCACTAAACCGAATCGGAATGGATATAACCGTTATCTATTTATTTATTATATTAGCAATCGCATCCATACCTGCCTTAGTCGACCAAATTACGATGGCAGAATATGGTGTACAAATCCAATTGTTTTTTAAACTTATTTACTTTTTTATATTCTATTATTTAGTACTGCTCGTGCTTGTTTTTACCGGATTATCTTTATTTGCTTATATCATGACGATTACAGCACGTATATTAGATCGCAAATTAACATATGCAATCATGTGGAAGATGTCTGCTTTTGCGATTACTATTCCCGTGTTTGTATTCACCATTTTGTCGTTTTTTTATCCATTGACGTTTCTATTTGTCTTTATAGCACTCGTTTATATGACGTTTGTCATGATAAAAATTATAATGATTTATCCGAAAAGGAGAAAATAAAATCCAGACCGAATCGATGGAGAAGTTCGTGCTTTTTAGAATGCAGAAATTAGTAGATGAAAATGAATCTACCATAATTAAGTTGTAAAGAGAACAAAAAAAAACGGTTGTCCTACATAATAGGCAACCGTTTCTTTATTATTCGCTCACGTATGGAAGTAAAGCCATAGCGCGTGCACGCTTAATTGCGATAGTTAATTTTCTTTGGTATTTAGCTGATGTACCAGTTACACGACGAGGTAAAATTTTACCACGTTCAGAAATGAATTTCTTTAATAACTCAACATCTTTATAGTCGATATGTGTAATTCCGTTTGCTGTGAAATAACACACTTTACGACGTCTTGGACGACCACGTCTCATGAATATCTCTCCTTTGCACTATATTTTATTTTATATCGCCACATTATTTCGCACAAATGTGGTCTGCTCATTTAAAATCGAATGTTTTAGAATAAATTATCATACTTTTAAGTGTGTGTGTGAAATACAATAACCTTCTAAATGTGTGTGTATGTTTCATGTTATTTATGTGCAACCTCTATCATATAAAACAAACATTTTTTTGTCAATAAAAAAAGTAGGTTTTTCACGTTTTTTCACGATTATTTTGAAATAAAACAGACGGAATAATTATTGTTTAATTACAATCTCAAACCCCGACACTTTTGAACCCTTTTCCCATAATCGCTTGAAGGAAGTTGCTATTGGTAGTTATGGTCATTATATATACTTATTAAAAACTGTCACCATATTTAGTAGTATTCAAAAGTATTTTCCGCTCCTTCAATCATATCTCTCACTGCAATATAAATGTTCGGGGGATATTCTGCAACTCTATGGGTGAAATACAAATACCATTCATTTCCATATGTTAAATAAACTCGAACTGGTCGTTTTTCACTTTTAAGCTCGTTACAAAGATCAGGGCGTACACCATAGAGCATTTCCGCTTCTACATATGGCTTTGTAAAATAGTCCTGTTCGATTATTCTTTTATATATTGTCTCGTCGTGTGTAGCAATGGAAACAGCATGATTCGCACGTACACATAAAGCAACTAACTCAAGATAACGTTCATTTAAAGTATTAGAGCGTGGTATACAAATATCTGCCGGTTCTTGAAACGCACCTTTCACTATACGAATGGTGCCAGGATAATTTAGCAATTCTTTAAGGTCCTCTAATGAACGATATAATTGTGCTTGAATGGTTACACCTATATTTTCATATTGAGATACAGCTTTTTTATAGACGGATAAAACCCGTTCGACCTTATTAGACTCCTCAGCACTAATCATGAGTGATAAACCATATTCATTTGCTTCTTTCGCCATTTCTAATAAATTTTGCAAAGCAAATTCTGGATCGATGACTAACCCAATATGCGACAAATCAAAAGAAATCCGTGTACGTAATCCTTGTTTTCCGCACTCTCGAATTAATGCCAAAAATTCATTTTTTGCTTGTACACACATCTCCCTACTCATCGTATTTTCACCAATAAACTCAAGGGAAATACGGTATCCCAAATCTGTAAGCTTCTGGCCAATAGCAATTCCATCTTTTTTTGCTTCCCCCGTTACAAATCGTTTAGCTGCTCTTTGAAACAAAGGATAAAGTTCAGAGGATTGCTGGATATATTCTTTAATATGTAAATTTCTAGATACGGATTTCAATGCTTCGGCAAATTGCTTCTCTTCTTTCGTTACATTCATTTGAATCCCACCATTTCATTTTAATATTATTTCCTACAACATAAAGTTCATATTTATATTCACAATCTACCATGATAAAATGGTTTTTATAAGTACCATTTATAACATAATTTTATAGTACCACTTTGAAAGAAGGTGAAAATCATATTGTGGATACAAATTGATAAAACGATTGAAATGCCTTTAATTCATCAAGTGTATGAACAAATTCGTAAGAACATATTACAAGGAGAACTTACAGCCGGCGAACGTCTACCGTCTACACGTGAACTATCTTCTAACTTAGGAATATCCAGAAATGTCATACTAGAAGCATATGAACAACTATTTACGGAAGGTTATATAGAAGGAAAACAAGGTTCAGGTACGTATGTGGCAGAGGGAGCAACTTTACATTTGACGGAGAAATCTCACACACCGTCTTTTTTGGACATGCATGAAGCAAAAGAAGAAACGACGAATCTTATTGACTTTCGCCCAGGTATCCCTTCATTAGATATGTTTCCGAGAAATATATGGGGGAAAATTTCCAAACAAATATGTGAAGATACTTCCAACTCTGTGTTCGGTTATGATAGTCCCGAAGGAAGGGTGGAATTGCGTCACATACTTGCTCGTTATTTAAAAAGGACAAGGGGAGTTCATTGTCATCCCGATCAATTAGTGATTACTTCTGGAGCAACCCAAGCTTTATCACTTATTGCAGATTTATTGCTATCTGAAGGCGACGAAGTACTAATTGAAGACCCGATTACACATGAAATACAAACTATTTTTACTACTCCCGGATCAACATTATACCCCATACCAGTAGATGAGCATGGAATAAAAACCGATTATCTTCCATCAAAGAAAAAACCTAGCTTCATTTTTGTAACACCGTCACACCAATTCCCTATTGGAGGGACTTTATCGATTCAAAGGAGAATTCAGCTAATTCAATATGCTAGAAAAGTAAACTGCTTTATTGTAGAAGATGATTATGACAGTGAATTTCGGTATCAAGGAGGTCCAGTTCACTCATTACAAGGACTCGATCCAGATAAAGTTATTTACATTGGAACATTTAGTAAAATATTGTCACCCGCCCTTAGATTAGGGTACTTAATTCTCCCTCTATCTTTAGCAAAAAGTTGTAGAAATTTAAAATGGTTCATGGACCTTCATACACCAACATTACAACAACTTACTATTGCACGTTTCATAGATGAAGGACATTTAGAACGACATATTAGAAAAATGAAGAAAATTTATAAAAGCCGTCGAGATCATATTAAAAAATGTTTAACAAAAGAATTTGGAAAGAAAGTAAAAATTTTAGGTGACTCCACAGGATTACATTTAGTAGCTGAATTTCAAAATGTAGAATTTTCAGCACGAATCATCCAAGAGCTATCTAAAAAATATAATGTGCAAGTTTATCCGGTAGAACTACATACTATCGAAAAAGGAAAACATAAAAATAAAATAATATTAGGTTACGGAAATTTAACTATGAAAGAAATAGAGGAAGGTATTAATAGATTCAAACAAGGCATCATTCAACTTCGTAACGGCTAAATACGTATGAATGTGTAAAAAATAATAACTATATGACTTCCTATAATATGTATGCTTTGCAGAGGTCCTAAATCAACAACTGCAAAGCATTTTTTCATTCCGTAAACACTTATATCTTTCTAGACAAAATTTATATGAAGCTATATTCGTTTCGAATGAAGGACCAAACGTAACTTGCTTTTACCACGTCTTTCCTACACCTAAAAGAATACGTTGTGATATTTTTATAAATTTTTATATAAATTTCCCATTTCAATTGCGCCTACTGCTGCATCATATCCTTTATTGCCAGCTTTTGTTCCAGCACGCTCAATTGCTTGTTCGATCGTATCTGTTGTTAACACACCGAAAATGACAGGAATATTGTAATCCATTCCAACTTTCGAAATACCTTTTGCGGCTTCACTACATACATAATCAAAATGTGGTGTAGACCCCCTTATGACTGTCCCTAGCGTAATAATTGCATCAAACTCTCCTTTATCTGCTAATTTTTTTGTTGCTAAAGGAATTTCAAATGCACCTGGTACCCAAACAACTGTCATATTTTCATCTACTACACCATGTCTTCTTAACGAATCTTCTGCCCCACCTAATAATTTACCCGTAATAAATTCATTAAACCGTCCAACAACAATTCCTATTTTTAAATCATTTCCAACTAAATTCCCTTCCAATACTTTCTTCATTATTTTCTCTCCTTTAAAAAGTTAATAAATGTCCTAGTTTTTCTTGTTTTGTTTTTAAATATCGTTCATTGTCCTTTTTGATCGGCATTTCGAGTGCAACACGTTCTGTGACATGAATGCCCGCTTCTTGTAAACCATAAATTTTCCTTGGATTATTCGTTAATAAACGAACTTGTTCTACACCTAAATTACGTAATATTTGTGCGCTAATCGTATAATCACGTAAGTCATCTGCAAATCCTAATTGATTATTAGCTTCTACCGTATCAAAGCCCTCTTCTTGCAGTTTATATGATTTTAATTTATTCATTAACCCAATTCCTCTTCCTTCTTGACGCATATACAATAAAACACCCCTTTCAGCCTGCTCTATTTGCGCCAGTGCCTTATGTAGCTGAGGACCACAATCACATCGATTAGAGCCAAATACATCTCCTGTTAAACATTCGGAATGAATTCGGACTAAAACAGGCACCTCATCTTGTATATCACCTTTTACAAGTGCTATATGTTCTTTACTGTCCGAAGTACTTGTAAAACCAATCGTCTTAAACTGTCCATATTCTGTCGGTAAATTAATTTCTACTTCTCTTTTAATAAATGATTCATGTTTCATCCGATAGGCTATTAAATCTTTAATTGTCATCATCTTTAAGTTATATTTTTCAGAAAGCTTCGTTAAATCATCCATACGCGCCATTGTTCCGTCTTCTTTCATAATTTCACAAATGACACCAACTTGTTTTGCACCAGCTAACCGTGCTAAATCAATCGTTGCTTCTGTATGGCCTGGGCGTTCCAATACTCCACCTTCCTTAGAGACAAGTGGAAAAACATGTCCGGGTTGTTTGAAATCATCTATAGATACGTCTAATTCTAATAACTTTTGAATCGTAAAGGATCGTTCAAAAGCACTTATACCTGTTGTCGTATCTTTGTGATCAATACTTATCGTAAACGCTGTTTCATATGGATCCGTATTTTTCTCTACCATCGGCCTTAACTGACATGTATGTGCAATATCAGGTGATACAGGTGTACATATAAGTCCTCTACCGACCGTTGCCATAAAATTAATCATTTCAGGTGTTGCAAACTGCCCTAAACCAACAAGATCACCTTCATTTTCCCGATCCTCATCATCACAAACGATAATGACCTTCCCTCGCTGTAAATCTTCTATCGCTTCTTCAATCGTATGGAACATAGATGAAAAACTCCTTTTCATTTTATAAAAACCCATTATCTTGTAAAAACTCTACGGAAAGTTGGCCTTGTTCATGTCCTTCTCGTTGTGTTCGTAAAAATGTATATACATATTTTCCAAGCATATCAAACTCTAAATTAACCTTTTCGCCAACTTCCTTTATACTGAGAACTGTCTCTTTTGCTGTGTGAGGAATAATTGATATCGTAACCACTTCATCTTCCACTCCAAAAACCGTTAATGAGACACCATCAACTGTAATAGAACCTTTATGAAGTAATACATGCCTATCATTTTTGGTAAATGCAATCTTCACGTAAATGGCATTTTCTTTATATTCCTTTTGAATAATTTCTCCAACTGTATCCACATGTCCTGTCACAAAATGACCTCCAAAACGTCCATTAGCACTCATTGCTCTTTCTAAATTAACGTGAGAGCCTTTTGTCAGCTCATGCAATGACGTACTATGAAATGTTTCAGGCATCACATCTACAAAAAAGTCCTCTTTTGAAAATCTCGTTACCGTTAAACAAACACCATTGACCGAAATACTATCTCCCTGGCCAATATCTTCTAGCACCTTTTTCGCAGCAATCGATAATTGTAATGTGTTACCTACATGTTTGACAGATTTTAGTGTCCCTAATTCTTCAACTATTCCTGTAAACATAAAACACCTTCCTCTTCTTGGTTACATGTTGCTATTATTTTTATGTCTGGACCAATTTGCTTTATTTCTGTAAAATGTAATGTTTTTCCTGAAATCACATCATTTGTACCATTTCCACCAATAAAAGAAATTGCTTCTTTCCCACCGATTACTTTCGGTGCAACATACGCAATAATTTGTTGAAAGGCATTTGCTTCTATGAACGATGCGTGTATTTGAGCACCACCTTCTACAAGTACAGACATGATATATAATGTCCCTAAATGATGTAGTACACTTTGTAAACAAAGATTTTCCTCTGTTTGACTTATGACCGTTACACCTAGTTTTTCAACAGCTAGTTTTTTATCGTTTGAAATGTTCTTTCCTGTAAATATAATTGTTTTTGAAGATTTATCTTGAATGACTTTTGCAGACAATGGAATAGTTAAATTCGTGTCCAATATAATTCGAATGGGGTTCCTTCCACCAAGGGGTCTTCTGGTAGTTAAAAGGGGATTATCTTGTAAGATTGTATTAATTCCAACTAAAATGCCATCATGTTCATGGCGAAGTTGATGTGCATCTTGTCGTGATTGAATAGAGGTGATCCACTTACTATCACCTGTTTTCGTTGCTATTTTCCCGTCTAATGAAATACCTGCTTTTATCGTTATAAATGGAGTGTTTGTTTTCATAAAATGAATATACTTTTCATTTAATTTTTTTGCTTCTGTTTCACCTAACCCAACTACCACTTCAATTCCAGCTTCTCGTAATTTTGCTACACCTTTCCCTGCCACGAGTGGATTTGGATCTAACATCGCTATATATACCTTTTTAATACCACTTTCAATAATTTTCTTTGTACACGGACCGGTCTTACCTTGATGACTACACGGTTCCAATGTGACATACATTGTCGCATTTTCCGTAGCTCCTTTAGCATGATTTATCGCATGAACCTCCGCATGTGGTGTTCCTGCTTTAATATGCACACCCGTTCCTAATAGTTGACCATCTTTAACGATTACTGCTGCTACATGTGGATTTGGACTCGTTTGACCAACTGTACTTCCCGCTAATGAAAGCGCTATATTCATATATGTATGATCATCCATATAAAAGACATGCACTCCTTCCATAAAATATTCTCCATTACAACAAAAAACTCCCTTACTATTACATAGCAAGGGAGAAAAAGGCATTTCAAATAAACGCTAAAAACAGCTATAAAAATAGCTTTTTTAACGAAATGTGTTTCTTCTCCCATCCAGACTTTCACTGTCGGCTTTGGACTTGCACCAAATCCACCGTTTTATGCTTGATAAAACGGGTTGCGGACTGAGAGGCTCACCTCATCACCGCCGGCTGGGAATTTCACCCGACCCCGAAGAAAACCCTATTGAATTACTCATGATTATAACAAAGATTTTTTCTTTGTACAATAATTCGCTAAAAATAGATCTGTGATTGAAGAATCTTTCAGTGAACAAACATGGCTTTAAAACTATCATATCGGTCTTTTACCGTAATTTTAAAAGGCCTTTCTATATCTATGTTAAACTAAGTGTAAAGCATATGGACTTCAACAAATAAACGAGGGTACGAGTGATTAAAAGGAGTAAAAAATGGTGGTTCAAATTAAAATGAAATCATATTTCCTAATTGTTTTCTTATGTATGTTAACGGCAATCTTTTTAGGGGTTTATGCTCAAAGTATTGCTAGTATATTTACAGATGATTGGTATATGGTGATGTTAACAGCTACAACGATTATTAGTATCATTTTGTTTGCTGTAGCAATTATAATGCAGTTTATGATATTAATATCTGAAAAAGTAAAATCACGTTTAAGCAGTATCATATTAACTACTTCACTTTTAATGACAGTTATCATTAGTCTGTATGTTTCTTGGTGGTCCTTCTTCATTTTGGCCATGTCTTGGGGATAGAATATATTAATTTCATTTTGAAAAATGAAGCTCAATATACAATCCAACATCGATGAAAAACCTTTAAAAACCAAAAACCGTTTCTATCATCGCCACACACTAGCAATGATAAAAACGGTTTTTTATTACACACATAAATAAACTCTTATTTATACATCCCCTTATTTGGGATCGAACGCCATTAATTTAAAAGCTACACACTAACTTTTTTAAAATGGCAAGTCATCATCTGAAATATTAATTTGCTGTCCATCACTTTCAAAAGGATTGCTCGACGGTTGTTGACCTTGATGGTCTTGTTGTTGAGCACCTTGTTGATACTGCTGCTGTTGTGGTGGAGCATAGTTTTGGGTTTGTGCCTGATGTTGATAAGGGTCATTCTGATTATAACCAGAAGGTCTTTGTTGCTGTGAAGAACGTGGCTCTAAAAACTGAATGTTTTCAGCTAACACTTCTGTCACATAAACCATCTTACCATCTTGCCCTTCATATGAGCGTGTCTGTATACGACCATCGACACCAATTAAACTACCTTTTTTCATATAATTCGCCAAGTTTTCAGCTTGTTTACGCCAAGAAACACAATTAATAAAATCTGCTTCTTGTTCGCCTTGCTGATTTCTAAACGGACGATTTGCTGCAATCGTAAAGTTTGCAACAGCTACTCCACTCGGTGTATAACGTAAATCGGGATCTCTCGTTAGTCTTCCTACGATAACGACACGATTCAACATCAACATCACTCCCTAATTATTGTTCATCTACACGAATTGCGATGTGACGAATAATATCTTCACTGAATTTCGCTTGACGATCAAACTCGTTTACAGCGTCTTCGTTTCCTTCGAAGTTGATTAATACGTAGTATCCATCACGGAAATCGTTAATTTCATACGCTAAACGTTTTGAGCCTAACTCTTCTGTTTTTTCAATCGTCGCGCCATTTGAAGTTAAAATGTTGTCGAACTTCTCAACAACCTCTTTACGAGCTTCCTCTTCAATGTTCGGACGAATGATATACATAATTTCGTATTTTCTCATTCTTGAACACCTCCTTTTGGTCTATGCGGCCCTATTGAAACAATAGAGCAAGGAGCAATTAAAATAAATTACTCACATCTAAAAATTATAACACTTTAAAATAGAACTTTCAAGCCCCATTACATTATACGTTAAATCTAAAGTGGATAACATCGCCATCTTGGACGATATATTCTTTTCCTTCTAATCGCACTTTCCCGTTTTCACGTGCTTGTACCATTGATCCTGCATCCATTAAATCATCATATGATACTGTTTCAGCACGAATAAACCCACGCTCAAAGTCTGTATGGATAATTCCAGCACATTGTGGTGCTTTCATTCCTTTTTTAAATGTCCAAGCACGAACCTCTTGTTCTCCAGCAGTAAAGTAAGTAGCTAAACCTAATAAATCATATGATGCCTTAATTAATTGGTCTAAACCAGATTCTTCGATACCTAATTCCTCTAAAAACATTTCTTTTTCTTCCTGATCTAATTGAGCAATTTCCTCTTCAATCTTTGCACTTACGACGATTACTTCAGCTCCATCGTTTTGTGCAAATTCCTTTACCTTATTTACATATTCATTCGATGCAACATCCGCAATCTCGTCTTCTCCAACATTTGCTACATATAAAATTGGCTTTGCCGTTAATAAATGTAATTGACTCGCAATCTTTTGGTCTTCTTCTGAAAATTCAACCGTTCTTGCTGGTTGTTCAGCTTCTAATGCTTCTTTTAGCTTTTTCATCACATTAAATTCTTGTACAGCTGTTTTTTCTTTCTGACGAGCTAGTTTTTCTGTACGTTCATACCGTTTCGTCACTGTTTCTAAATCAGCTAAAATTAACTCTAAATTTATTGTTTCAATATCATCGATCGGATCAATTTTACCTGATACATGTGTAATATTCTCATCTTCAAAACAACGAACGACTTGACAAATAGCATCTACTTGACGAATATGTGATAGGAACTGGTTTCCTAACCCTTCCCCTTTGTTCGCACCTTTTACAATCCCAGCAATATCCGTGAATTCAAATGCTGTTGGAATCGTCTTTTTCGGTTGTACAACTTCCGTTAACTTCAATAAACGTTCATCCGGTACTTCAACAATTCCTACGTTTGGATCAATCGTACAGAATGGGTAGTTTGCGGCTTCTGCACCTGCTTTTGTTATTGCATTAAATAATGTTGATTTCCCAACGTTCGGTAATCCTACAATTCCTGCTGTTAATGACATTTCTTCATTTCCTCTCTTTTTATATAACGTTCACATCATAATCATATGTATTATAAACGTTATTTAATATTTATACAACTTCACAAATATGTTACCTTTTGACCTCATGTTCATGAAAAACTGTATTTTCCACCTGTTTTTCTATCCAAAACTACGACTTTTTCCAAAAAGTTAGTCTAATTCTGCTTTTTCAATTACTTTTTTTAGTTTTTTAGTAAATTCTGCTCTCGGAATCATAATACTCCGACCACAGCCTAAACATTTAATTCGGATGTCCATGCCCATACGAATAATTTTCCAACGATTTTCACCACAAGGATGCTGTTTTTTCATTTCTACAACATCATTTAAACCAAATTCTTTATCACTCATACGTCATCCACCTCTTTTAGTTCCTCATTATATTTTTAAAACAATTGTTGGACCCAAATGACTATACCTACCGTTACAATTGCTGGTAAAAGGTTTGTCACACGTATATTTGTTACTTTTAATATATTTAAACCGATTGCTACGATTAACAACCCACCGACTGCAGTTAATTCCGTTATAAAGGTTTGAAATAAAGCTTCAGGTATAATGCGATCGATTTGTGTAGCGAGCAATGCGATCGTTCCTTGCCATAATAAGACAGGAATACTTGAAAAAACAACACCAATGCCTAAACTAGTCGTTAAAACGAATGCTGTAAAGCCATCAAGCATCCCTTTTGTCATAAGAACTTCATGGTCCCCTCTTATCCCACTATCTAATGCACCTAATATCGCCATCGCACCGACTGCAAATATGAGAGATGCTGTCACGAATGCTTGTGCAATATTATTATCTTCACCTTGTTTCGATCTAAATTTACTTCCAATGAAATAGCCTAACTTATTCAAACCAGCTTCTAACTTTAAAAATTCACCTATAAAACCACCTGTTAACATACTTATTAGAACGATAATAATCGATTCGGTTTGAAATGCCATTTGCAAGCCTATTAAAATAACGACTAACGCAATTCCCTGCATGACAGTTTCTTTATATTTTTCTTGTATATTCGTCAAAAATAACCCGAATATACTCCCGACAACGATACATAATACGTTAACGAGTGTACCAAACAACACCATTCTACCATCAACTCTTCCCAATTGTTCCACGTGGAACATTACTTCAAATAAAAAGACTGACTACATTCGTTCACCGTGTCAGTCTAACTGAATTTTATTTTTGTAACAACATGATTAATCTTTCTAAATCATCATCATTATAAAATTCAATTTCTATTTTACCTTTATGTTTATTTTTCTGTATTTTTACGTTCGTCCCTAATACATCGCGTAATTTCGTTGCTTGTGACTCTAAAAATGGATCAGATTTTTTCTTTTGTTTCTCTTTTTTCTTCGCCTCATTTAATTCTGTAATCATCATTTCAACTTGACGGACGTTTAAATTATTCGTTAATATTTTGTCTACTAATGGATAAAGTTGTTCTTTATTTTTTAAACCTAGTAAAGCTCGTCCATGACCCATTGATAGCTCTCCATTGCTAATATTCAGGATTATATCTTCAGGTAACGATAATAATCGCATAACATTTGCAATATGTGAACGACTTTTCCCTAATTTCTGTGATAATTGTTCTTGAGTTAGTCCTAATTCATCCATTAAGTTTTTATATGCTTCTGCTTCTTCAATGACTGTTAAGTCCTCGCGTTGTAAGTTTTCTAACAAGGCGATTTCCATCATTTTTTTATCATCGTACTCTTTCACAATAGCTGGAACTTCCGTCAAACCAGCCTCTTTTGCAGCACGAAAACGTCTTTCTCCTGCGACTATTTCATATCCTTTAATACTTTGTCGTACAATTAAAGGTTGAATGATTCCGTACTCCAAAATCGATACTTTTAATTCTTCAATCGCATCTGCATCGAAAGTTTTTCTTGGCTGATAAGGGTTTGTACGCATATCTTTTAATGCAACCATTTCAACCACATGATCCTCTGTTGACTCTACTTCATTAAATAAGGCACCTAAACCTTTACCTAACCTTTTCGCCAACTTCCATCACTTCCTTCGCTAACTCAAGATATACTTCTGCACCTTTTGATTTAGGATCATAAACGGTAATTGGTTTCCCATGACTCGGTGCTTCCCCTAAACGTACATTACGCGGAACGATAGACTTATAAACTTTATCTTGGAAATACATTTTTACTTCCTCGATTACTTGTAAACCTAAATTCGTTCTCGCATCTAACATCGTTAATAATACACCTTCAATCATTAACTGTTTATTTAAATGCCTTTGAATCAGTCGAATTGTATTTAATAACTGACTTAACCCTTCTAATGCGTAATATTCACATTGTACTGGAATAATAACGCTATCTGAAGCTGTTAAAGCATTAATTGTTAACAATCCTAATGATGGAGGACAATCAATTAATATATAATCATAATCACTCTTTAAATCTTCTAATGATTTCTTAAGTTGTACTTCTCTAGACATTGCAGATACTAATTCTATTTCTGCACCTGCTAATTGTATAGTTGCTGGAATAATAGATAGATTTTCGACGTCTGTTGGTACACAAACTTCTCTAGCATCTATATCATCTACTAAAATATTGTATACACATTGATCCATATCACCTTTATTAATTCCTACTCCACTCGTTGCATTACCTTGTGGATCTATATCAACTAAAAGCACTTTTTGCCCTAAAAGTGCTAAACTTGCGCCTAGATTCACTGTTGAAGTTGTTTTTCCAACTCCACCCTTTTGGTTTGTCACTGCTATAATTTTACCCATGATGGCACCTACCTATTGCAAGCATTTTAGTTTTTTTCTTTTTTGACCCGTATCGTTATTTGATAGTAGTCATCTAACTCTTCTTCTTCCGACTCTACGTCAATTCCTGTATCTTTAATCATTTTTAACGATTGTTTAATCGTATTAGTCGCAATACGAATATCTTTACTAACAAATTTTGCTTTACGACGTTTTTTCGGTTTTTCTTCTTCCTCTGTTTCAAAATGGGCATTTACTAATTCTTCTGTTTCCCGTACATTTAACTCGTTTTCAATTACTTGATCAAAATAAACTAGAATTAATGCTTCTTCTTTTAATTTCATTAATGCCCTCGCATGTCTTTCTGTAATCACGCGCTCCATTAATGCTTCCTGAACACGTTCAGGTAAACTAAGTAAACGAATACGATTCGCAACGGTCGATTGACTCTTACCTAAACGTTGTGCAAGAGCTTCTTGTGTTAATTCATGCATTGCAAGCAATTGCTCATATGCTTTCGCTTCTTCAATTACTGATAATTCTTCACGCTGAATATTTTCAATCAAAGCGATGGAAGCTGTTTCCGTATCACTTAAATTACGGATAATTGCAGATATTCTTTCCCAGCCTAATGATTTTGCTGCTCTTAATCTTCTTTCACCAGCGATTACCTCGTATGTTTCTTCACCTTTTTTGCGCACTACAATCGGTTGGATCATCCCATGCGTTTGAAGAGTTTGAGCTAATTCTTTAATTTTCTCATCGTCAAATAACGTTCTAGGTTGATATTCATTAGGCACAACTTGTGCAACATCTAACTGAACGACATCTTCTTGATTATTAACTATTTTATCTTCTGTCTTATTCCCACTAGTAAAAAGTCGATTAAAAGACTGCAACATATTAACATCACCTTTTTAACCATAATAATAAAAATGTTTCACGTGGAACAATTTAAAATTGTACCGAAAAAAAAGAAGCGATTATTTTCATAAAGTAAGAAAAAACTTAACCTTATATAGTTAAGTTTATCATAAAAAAGTATGAAAAAGTATTGTTTCTTCCTATTTTCTAAGAAATTGGACTTTTTGCAGGTGTACCTGCCTTACGTGGATACTTTTTATGAGTTTTTTTCACTTTTTTAATCGTATAAATTGTTCGCTCACTATCTTCTACTGGCAATGAAAATGTATCCATTTTTACTACTTCCCCACCGAGTACTTTAATAGCTTTTTTTCCTTCTGCTAACTCATTCGCCGCACTAGCACCTTTTAATGCCAAAAATACGCCATTTACTTTTGTTAATGGTAAACATAGCTCGGACAGAACTGACATTCGTGCCACTGCTCTTGCCGTAACGACATCAAAAGATTCACGGAAGTCTTTATTTTGCCCAAAATCTTCCGCACGTGCATGAATAAATGTTGTATTCTCTAATTTTAATGTATTCGATAAATGTTCTAAAAAATTAATTCGCTTTTTTAATGAATCCACAATCGTAACATGTAAATGTGGGAAACAGATTTTTATAGGAATACTAGGGAAACCAGCCCCTGCCCCAACATCACAAATTGTTTGTATCTCATTAAAATTAAAATAAAAACTAGGAGAAATAGAATCATAAAAATGTTTTACATATACTTCTTCTTTTTCAGTAATAGCTGTTAAATTAACTTTTTCATTCCAAGCAACAAGTTCCTCAAAATAAGTTTCAAACTGCGCTATTTGTGTCTCATTTAAATGAATTTGATGCTCTTGTAATGCTGTAATAAATGTATCTAAGTTCATGTTCTATTCTCCTTTATTTCTCTAACTAGTTTTTTTCACATTACCTTGTTCAATATAAACGAGTAAAATCGAAATGTCTGCTGGGTTTACTCCAGAAATACGTGATGCTTGCCCAATCGACATCGGACGAATCTGTTTTAACTTCTCTCGTGCTTCAAATGCTAAGCTATGGATCGCATCATAATCAATATTTTCCGGAATTTTTTTGTTTTCCATTTTTAACATACGTTTTACTTGTTCTGTCGCTTTCTTAATGTATCCTTCATATTTCACTTGGATTTCGACTTGTTCTTTTACATCCTCAGGAATATTTCTTACACCAATTATTTCTTCAATCGTTTTAAAAGTAACTTCAGGACGTTTTAATAATTCTAATGCACGAATTGCATCCTTTAACGGTGTTGAATGTACATTTTCTAATGCTTTTTGTACATCATCAGATACTTTTACGATAAATCCGTGTAAAAATGCTTTTTCTTCTTCAATTAAACGTAATTTCTCTTGGAATGTTACATAACGTTCTTCAGAAATAAGGCCTAATTCATATCCTAATTCAGTTAAGCGAATATCTGCATTATCATGTCTTAAAAGTAGACGATGTTCTGCACGTGATGTTAATAAACGATATGGTTCACGTGTTCCTTTTGTCACTAAGTCATCGATTAAAACTCCGATATAACTTTGTGAACGATCTAGAATAAATGGTTCTTTCCCTTGCACTTTTAACGCTGCATTAATTCCAGCGATGATCCCTTGTCCTGCAGCCTCTTCATATCCTGACGTACCATTAATTTGTCCTGCAGTAAATAATCCATCTACTTGTTTCGTTTCTAATGTTGGCCATAATTGTGTCGGAATGACAGAATCATATTCAATTGCGTACCCAGAACGCATCATTTGTGCATTTTCAAGTCCTGGAACTGTTTTTAATAATTCATGTTGAATAAACTCTGGTAAAGATGTCGATAAACCTTGTACATATACTTCATCCGTATTTCTTCCTTCTGGTTCTAAGAAAATTTGATGGCGTGGTTTATCATGAAAACGGACAATCTTATCCTCAATAGAAGGACAATATCTTGGTCCAGTACCACGTTTCATTCCAGAATACATCGCAGATAATGTTAAATTATCATTAATAATTTGATGTGTTCTTTCACTTGTATGTGTTAACCAACAAGGGATTTGATCGGTTATATATTCAGTCGTTTCATAAGAGAAAGCTTGTGGCTTCTCGTCCCCTGGTTGAATTTCTGTTTTATCATAATCAATCGTATTACTATTTACACGCGGTGGTGTTCCCGTTTTGAAACGAATTAAATCTAATCCTAATTTTTCGAGATTTTCAGCAAGTTTCACTGTCACACGTTGGTTATTTGGACCACTTTCGTACTCTAAATCACCGATTAATATTTTTCCTCGCATAAATGTTCCAGTCGTGATGATGACGGAATCTCCGTAATAAGCTGCTTTTGATTCTGTCACAACTCCTTTACATACTCCGTCCTCAATGATTAAATCATCTACCATCGCTTGCATTAGCGTAATATTTTCTTGTTCTTCAATTAAACGTTTCATTTCAACGATATATGAAGGTTTATCTGCTTGAGCACGTAATGCACGTACTGCAGGTCCTTTTCCTGTATTTAACATACGCATTTGAATATGTGTTTTATCAATAACCTTCCCCATCACACCTCCAAGTGCGTCAATTTCACGAATAACAATACCTTTTGCCGGTCCGCCTAATGATGGGTTACAAGGCATAAAAGCAATCATATCTAAATTTAATGTTAAAAGTAATGTTTTTGAGCCCATTTTTGCTGCTGCAACTGCTGCTTCACATCCTGCATGACCTGCTCCAACAACGATAACATCATAATGTCCTGCATCATAATATGTCATTTTTTTCACCCTTTCTTATCTATTTTCCTAAACAAAATTGGGAGAATAACTGATCGATTAAACTTTCACTCGCAGTATCTCCAACTATTTCTCCTAATAACTCCCACGTTCTTGTTACATCAATTTGTACCATATCTAATGGTAAATGCATTTGTAATGCATCTCTAGCATCTTCTAATGTCTTTTGTGCCTGATTTAGTAATTGAATATGACGTGCGTTAGATACGACCATATTGTTTTCAACCATAATATTTCCTTGGAAAAAAATATCTGATAAAGCCTTCTCTAATTGGTCGACACCTTCATCATGTACTAAAGATGTTGTTAAAACTTGTCCTTTAGCTAATTGTTGTATCTCTTCCATATTTAAGCGTTGCTCTAAGTCTGTTTTATTTACGATGACGATATAATTCATATCTTGTAACATGTCAAAAATTTTACGGTCATCTTCTAATAATGCTTCATTATAATTGAGCATAAATAAAACGAGATCAGCTTCTTGTAAAATTTTATGGGATCTCTCTACCCCAATTTTTTCGACAATATCTTCTGTTTCTCGAATTCCAGCAGTATCGATTAATTGTAATGGAATACCACGAACATTGACATATTCTTCAATTACATCTCGAGTCGTTCCAGGAATATCAGTTACAATCGCCTTTTCCTCTTGAACGAGTGAATTCATTAATGATGATTTCCCTACGTTTGGTCGACCGACAATCGCTGTTTTTATCCCTTCACGAAGGATTTTTCCTTGTTTAGCAACTTGGAGTAATTTTTCAATTTCGTCCTTCACGTACGAAGTTTTCTCTTCCATCATTTCATGTGACATTTCTTCAACATCATCATACTCAGGATAGTCAATGTTAACTTCTACATGTGCAATTGTTTCAATTAGTTCTTGGCGTAATTTATGAATTAGCTGTGATAACTTTCCATCCAATTGTCCTAACGCTACATTCATCGCTTCATTCGTTTTTGATTGAATTACGTCCATTACCGCTTCTGCTTGAGAAAGATCAATTCTTCCATTTAAAAATGCACGTTTTGTAAATTCGCCTGGTTCCGCTAGTCGTACACCTTCATCCAGTACTAATTGTAACACTCGTTGTACAGCAACTAAACCACCGTGGCAATTTATTTCTACCACATCTTCACATGTGAATGTTTTTGGTGCACGCATGATAGAAACAATGACTTCATCTAAAACTGTATCTGTTTTAGGGTCCATCATTTTACCGTAATGCAATGTGTGTGAATCCACCTTCGTTAAGTCTTTCCCTTGAAACAATCTATTTGTAATAGCAATTGCTTCTTCCCCACTTAATCGAACAATTGAAATAGCACCTTCCCCTACTGGTGTCGAAATTGCTGTAATTGTATCAAACTCCATTCACACTCCACCTCCTAATACAAAAAATTACATCTATATATGTCTTACATTTTTCTCTCTATTTATGTGAAGATAAAAATCGTCACTAATATAATAGAATATCATAAAATATGATAAATTGGAAGTTATCCACAACGCTCCTTTACGAACTTTTCGTGTATTTTTTATCTTTCAAACAAATGTTATGCACATGTGGATAAGAAAAAATACATATCCCCCTTTATTTACGTCAATTTTTAATAAATTTTTCAATGGAAATGTTTCTATAAAGAAAATGGAACATACTTATTTTTTTCTGTTGGTTGTGGTCGGTTTGCGAAAAACGAAGAAGATTTATGGAGCGTTGTAATAGTACAAATAATAAAGAAAAGGTAATTCCAGTAAACATTAATTTACTGAAATTACCTTTTTCATTTCACTGGATTTTATCCTAGGATCTTTTAAACATTTTAAGATGGTTTGATCACTATATAACGATGTGGCTCTCTTCCTTCTGAAAATGTTGTAATTGTATTCGTTTCTTGTAATGCACTATGAATAATTTTACGTTCATATGCTGGCATCGGTTCTAAAGAAATTTTCTTATTTAATTGAATCGATTTTTCTGCCATTTTATTTGCTAAGTCCATTAATGTTTCTTCTCGACGTTTTCTGTATCCTTCTGCATCTACGATAACAGATTGAAATTTATGACCGTCTTTATTTAATACGAGCTGTGTTAAATATTGTAAAGAGTTCAATGTACGACCTCTTTTTCCAATGAGTAAGCCAAGTTTATCGCCTTCTAACGTAAATGTAACAACTTTTTCTGTTTCTTCTACGATGACATCGATGTCTACATCCATGTTTTTCGCAATACTAATTAAATAGTTTTTTGCATCTTCTACACGATTTTGTACTTCTCTCACTTTAACAACCGCCCGAGAAGAACCGAATATTCCTAAGAAACCTTTTTTACCTTCATCGATTATATCGATTTCGACTTCTTCTCGTGACATATTTAACTGCTTTAAAGCTGATTCCACCGCTTCATCAACTGTTTGACCACTAGCAGTTACTTCTCTCACTTTTTGTCGCCCCCAGTACTAGCTTCTTTATTCTTCATCGGTTTACGAATAAGTAATGTTTGAGCTACCATAAAGATGTTCCCTACAACCCAATATAAAGCTAATGCAGATGGTAAGAAAAATCCAATCACTGTAATCATAATTGGCATCATATAAAGCATTGCCTTCATTTGTGGGTTTTCAGCAGCTGTTTGGTTACCAGCCATCATTAATTTCTGTTGTAAAAATGTCGCCGCACCAGCAATTAGTGGTAATACATAGTCTGGAGAACTTAATGTAAACCATAAGAAATCTCCTGACTGCTTAATTTCATCTGTACGCATAATTGCATGGTACATCGCGATTAAAATAGGCATTTGAATTAAAATCGGGAAACATCCAGCAAGTGGATTTACACCGTGTTTCTGGAATAATGCCATCGTTTCTTGTTGTAATTTTTGTTGTGTCTGTTGGTCCTTAGAACTATATTTTTTCTGTAATTCTTTTAATTCCGGTTGAATTGCCTGCATTCCTTGTGTACTTTTTAATTGCTTAATATTTAATGGTAATAAAACTAAGCGAATAATGATCGTTACGACGATAATAGCTAATCCAAAGTTTCCACTAAACATTTCTGCAAAATTAATAATGACCCATGATAATGGATATACGAAGTACGAATTCCAAAATCCTGTACTTTCAGAAGTAATTGGCTCATTTATTTGAGTACATCCAGAAAGTAATGCAACAGCTCCAATTAATAATAGAGCAGTTATTAACTTTCTATTACGCAATCGACTTCCTCCTAACACGATAAAAAATTAATTTATTTCAAAAATAATCGTTGTTTTCTTAATAAATGTTCTATACTACGCTTTATATCACTGCAATCCATATTTACAACTGGTTTTCTTGCAATGATGATGATGTCTACATCATTTTTTACAGATGGTTCAAGCTGAATAAATGCTTCACGAACACATCGTTTTACACGATTCCGAGTAACTGCATTTCCTATTTTCTTCCCAACTGAAATGCCGATTCTGAAATGTTCTTGATCTTCTTTCCTCTTATAATAAATAACAAGTTCCCGATTTGCGAACGATTTTCCTGTTTTAAAAATCTGTTGAAACTCATTATTTTTCTTTATGCGATACGCTTTTTTCAAATCTATCACCTAATATTGTACAACTTACGTCTTTTTTAAGTACATAACTTAAAAAGACCACTGATATGCTTTCAGTGGCCTATGCCGATAATACTTTTCTTCCTTTGCTACGACGACGCGCTAAAACTTTACGACCATTTTTAGTTGCCATGCGTGCACGGAATCCGTGATTTTTCTTACGTTTACGATTGTTTGGTTGAAATGTTCTTTTCATTTCTTCCACCTCCTCCAATTGGAAATGTGTTTCTTAATATAGAAACGTAAAGCATATAAATTTAGGAAATACTTCTTAAAAACCTACATTTTTACTCACTTGTTTCCATCCTAAAACTTTCTTGATAATTATACGTAATAACGAAACAATAGTCAACAATCTATATTACTATTTTCGCCCTTTAGCCGAAAAAATCCTTCGACTATCCAAAAATAATTCAAATTTATCTTTCTTTCCGTATTATTTTATGTCCGAATGAAGAACTATGCACTTTTTCCTTACTTCAATATTGACCGAAACAGACCCAGGATGAATTTTTGTGCCGATCATCATAAAAAAGCGCACTTCATTTTCTCACCATGAAAAAATGATTGCTATATTTTCCTTCGCTTTTTATTTTTTGGATCATACATTTTCCTCTTCCTAATTTTCTACCTTCTAAAAAAATAAATTTTCTTCTTCAAATTCGAAACTTATTTTCGTATCATTTTTATCCACAACATCTTTTTCTGTCCCCCTAAAATTATACACATATTAAAAACAGCTATAGTTTTTTTCAAAAAGTTATTCTACAATTATCGACAAGTTAACCACAATTTTTACACTTGTTGATAATTTTTATCCACGTTCTGAATAACATATGGATAAGTGCATAAAAATCTTTGCATATTATTACATTTTTTGATAATGTATATTATGCTCTACGTTGTGAATAACTTTAAATTTATAAACTTATCCCCAGTTCTGTGGATAGATTGTTAACAATTTTTATTCTACTGTGAAATAATTATCTACATGTGAATAAATAATTTACATTTTCTACATTGAAAAATTTCCAATAGTACATATAAATATGATTCCTTTCCTATCTCTCTCATTTTCCAATACAAGAATAGTGAAAGGATTTTTATGCTTTAAAATTTGATTACAGTAAAGAGGTGGAATGCTTGGAAAATATTGAGGAACTATGGAACTCGATTTTGCAGGAAATGCAGACAAAATTAAGTAAGCCTAGTTACGATACTTGGTTCAGTCATACGAAGGTACATCGATTAGTAAGCAATAAATTATCTGTTTTCGTGCCAAATGAATTTACAAAAACTTGGCTTGATCAGCATTACACTAAAGTCATTAATACTATTTTGCTAGAAAAAACTGGTGTGGAGCTGTCAGTGAAATTTCTAATTGAAGATGAAGAGCTAGACGAAGAAAAAGAAGAGATTGCGATTGAAGAAGCAAAAAAGCAAATCGTAAACAATAATGACTTAAAACATATGCTAAATCCGAAGTATACATTTGATACTTTCGTCGTTGGTGCCGCAAATAGATTTGCTCATGCTGCAGCACTTGCCGTAGCTGAAGCACCTGCAAAGTCATATAATCCATTATTCATTTATGGTGGTGTTGGATTAGGTAAGACACACTTAATGCATGCTATTGCCCATTATGTGAAAGAATATCATCCTGATCGTCGTGTAATTTATTTATCTTCTGAAAAATTTACGAATGAGTTTATTAATGCGATTATGGACAATAAGGCAGAAAGTTTCCGTAATAAATATCGTAATGTCGATATTTTACTCGTCGATGATATTCAATTTTTAGCTGGGAAAGAACAAACGCAAGAAGAATTTTTCCATACGTTTAATACGTTACATGAGGAAAACAAACAAATTATTATTTCGAGTGATAGACCGCCGCGTGATATTCCAACATTAGAAGATCGCTTACGTTCTCGTTTTGAATGGGGATTAATTACAGATATATCCCCTCCTGATTTAGAAACAAGAATAGCAATTTTATCAAAAAAAGCAAAAGCAGAAGGTTTAGATGATATATCAAATGAGGTAAAGCATTATATCGCAAATCAAATCGATACGAACATTCGAGAATTAGAAGGTGCACTTATTCGCGTCATTGCATATGCTTCATTAGTAAATAGTGAAATAGATGTCATGCTTGCACAAGAAGCATTAAAAGATATTATTCCAAATGCTCGTCCGAGAAAAATTACTGTCAAATTAATTCAGGAACTAATTGCAGATAAATACAATATTACAGTCGATGAAATTTTATCGAAAAAACGTACGAAATCAATTGCTTATCCAAGACAAATTGCGATGTATATGAGTCGTGAACTTACAGACTTATCTTTACCAAAAATTGGACAAGAGTTCGGTGGAAGAGATCATACGACAGTCATTCACGCCCACAAAAAAATTGATGAATCTTTAGAAACAGATAGCGAATTACAATTAGAGGTAAAAACATACATGGAAGAATTGAAAAATAAAATATAAAAATTGCATAATTTTAGCATGTGCATAAGTAATTATTTTTACAAAAGTTATGCACATGTTAATAACATGCTAACTTTCCAATTGCTTCTATGATTTTAATCGTTATCCACAAATTCACAGGCCCTATTACTATTATTACTTTATTATTAATAATATATATAATTAAAGGAGGACAACATGAACTTTAAAATACAGAAAAAATATTTACTCAATAGTATCCAGGCAGTATCAAATGCTATTTCATCTAGAACAGTTATTCCCATTTTGTCAGGAATGAAAATAGATGTCACAACAGAGAAAATTATTTTAACAGGAAGCAATTCAGATATTACGATCCAATCTCATATTCCAGCAACAGATGATGGGGAAGAAATTATTACAAATATTTCAGAAGGATCTATCGTATTACCTGTTCCTCATTTCCCAGATATCATTCGTAAATTACCTGAAGATATAGTGGATATAACGGTAGAGGAAAACTATAAAACAATAATAAAATCAGGAAAAGCTGTGTTCACCCTTTATGGTCAAAGCAGTGAGGAATATCCGCGAGTACTATTTAATCAAGATGATGAACCTTTAGCATTAAAGGTAAAAGATATAAAAACATTAATTAAACAAACTGTTTTTGCTGTTTCTCCAATGGAAACACGCCCTATTTTAACTGGTGTACATGTAAAAATTGAAGACGGTGAATTAACTTTTACAGCAACAGATAGTCACCGACTTTCATTACGTGGTATTAAAATTGATGATAAAAACTTTGAAGCAAACAATATTGTAATTCCTGGAAAAAGTTTGCAAGAGTTAAACAAAATTTTTGATAATGACGATGACACAGTTTATATGGCAATTTTAAAGAATCAAGTATTATTCTATACTGAAAATACGTACTTCCTATCTCGTTTATTAAGTGGAAATTATCCAGAAACAGACCGCTTAATACCGACAGAGAGCCAAACGACATTAAACATTTTTACAAAAGATTTAATTCATACGATCGAACGTGCTGCATTACTTTCAAGCCGTGACCAAAATAATGTTATTCGTTTAGATACTTTAGATAATAATATGATTGAGATTTCAGGTCATTCTCCCGAAATCGGAAATGTAAAAGAATTATTAGATGTCATTTCTATCGAAGGTGAATCCATTAAAATTTCATTTAGTGCACGCTATATGTTAGATTCATTAAAAGCAATTGATAGTGATCGTGTACAAATTAGATTTACTGGACCGATGCGACCATTCGTCATCCGTACACCAGAAGAAGAAAAGATTTTACAACTTATTTTACCTGTTCGAACTTATTAATTTTATGTAGAGGTTAAAACAGATGGAATGTTCCATTTCGTTTTAACCTCTATTTTTATTTTTTAATAGCTTTAAAATGATTTTAACGTACATTTAAGCGTTTAAATGAATAAATAATGGTCCATCCTACCAAAACGATGAAAACTATAGTAAAATAGGTTATAAGGCATTTTAAGAAACATAAAGCATAAAAATAGACTTAGGACAAAGAAAAAATGAGTCATTTTGCTCTGTACATTTTTTAAGAGGGAAAAAATAAACGAAAACATGATTTTACACGTACTATTTTTTATTCGTATGCAAGTGGAAATATTGTTTTCACTCCTTTTATTGTCCCACACTATTTTTAAAGAAAAGGATCGTGTTCAATACATGGAGGAAATTCAAATTGATTCACCATTTATTACATTGAGCCAATTACTCAAATTCACGAATATTTTTGAGTCAGGTGGCTTTATTAAAATGTATATTCAAAACGAAGGTGTTTATGTCAATGACGATCTAGAATTTCGTCGCGGAAAAAAACTATATGACGGTGATATCATTCGTTTAATTAGTGGAGAAACATTTATCGTAAAATCTACTACAGTACAATAAATGAGGAATACGTATGTTTATAAAACAATTACAATTGAAAAATTATCGAAATTATAGCTCATTAGACGTAACATTCGATAATAAAGTCAATGTCATCATTGGCGAAAATGCCCAAGGAAAAACGAATTTATTAGAATCGATTTATATATTAGCTTTTACAAAATCATATAGAACGACGAATGATAAGGAATTAATTTTTTGGAATGAAGAATTTGCCAAAATAACTGGAACGATTGAAAAAAATAATGCCCAACAAATTCCACTTGAATTAATTTTTCATAAAGATGGTAAAAAAGCAAAAGTAAATCGATTAGAACAAGAACGATTAAGTGAATATATTGGTAATTTAAATGTCGTCATGTTCGCACCAGAAGATTTATCTTTAGTAAAAGGGTCCCCTCAAGTGCGCAGGCGCTTTATTGATATGGAATTAGGTCAAATTGAACCTGTATATATTTATCATTTAGGGCAATATCAGCGCATATTAAAACAACGGAACCATATGCTAAAACAGTTACAAATGGAACGCGATCCTGATACGACATTTTTATCTATTTTAACGGAGCAATTAATTTCACATGCAGCGATTATTTTAAAGAAAAGATTTCACTTTTTACAAAGTTTACGAAAATGGGCCATCCCGATTCATTATCAAATTAGTCGTGAACTAGAAGAGTTAGAAATCTCTTATATTTCTTCTGTAGAAGTATTGGAAGATGATGATGAGGAAACGATAGAAAATAAATGCCGAGATGCATTTGAAAAAGTAATGAAAAATGAAATTCGGCGTGGTACAACGCTCGTCGGTCCACATCGCGATGATTTGATGTTTTCTATCAATGAAAAAGATGTGAAATTATTCGGTTCTCAGGGTCAACAACGAACGACCGCATTATCTTTAAAGTTAGCAGAAATAGATTTAATTTATGAACATATGGGCGAATATCCAATTTTATTATTGGATGATGTGTTAAGTGAATTAGATGATTTTAGGCAGTCACACTTATTAAGTACGATCCAAGGTAAAGTGCAAACATTCGTTTCTACAACGACTGTCGATGGAATTTTTCATGATACATTAAAAAAGGCTTCCATTTATGAGATTGAACAAGGAACATTAACCCCTTTAACGAATGTAAAGGAATGATGATACGATGTTTATTTATATTGGGAATGAACTAGTTGTAGAGTCCAATCGAATAATCGCAATTTTAGATTATGAATTAACGGAATCTTCCAGGCGATTGAATGAAGTAATTGATAAACATGTGCAGCTCGAAAAAGTTTATGGTTCAGAAACGGATGCAAAGGCAATAATAATTACGATGGATGCAATTTATTATAGTCCTTTTTCAACGATTACATTAAAAAATCGTGATGAGATATATGAAACATTTTAATAAGCTTTATTTTTAACTATGAAATGTAGGTGATTTTTTTGGAAGAAAATTTAATCAATGAACAATCATATGATGCAGACCAAATACAAGTATTAGAAGGACTAGAGGCAGTAAGAAAACGTCCGAGTATGTATATTGGTTCAACGAATGAAAAAGGATTACACCATCTTGTATGGGAAATTACAGATAACAGTATTGATGAGGCATTAGCTGGATATTGTGACCAGATTGATGTCATTATCGAAAAAGATAATAGTATAACAGTCCAAGATGATGGACGTGGAATTCCAGTAGATATTCATGAAGATTCAGGAAAACCCGCTGTAGAGCTTATTTTAACGGTATTACATGCTGGAGGTAAGTTTGGTGGTGGCGGATATAAAGTATCTGGTGGATTACACGGAGTTGGTGCGGCGGTAGTAAATGCTTTATCGACATTTTTAGAAGTGTATGTACACCGTGATGGAAAAATTCACTTCCTGCGTTTTGAACGTGGAGAAGCAATTGGGCGAATTGAGACGATTGGTGAGACGGACCATACAGGAACAACGATAAAATTTAAACCGGACCCGGAAATTTTCACTGATACGACAGAATATGATTATGCGGTATTGAAAAATCGTTTACGTGAATTAGCTTTCTTAAATCGTGGAATTACGATTACACTAGAGGATAAACGTGAAGATACGAAAAATGAACGCGAATCATTTTATTATGAAGGTGGAATTAGATCGTACGTTGAATTTATGAATCGTACGAAGGAAGTATTACATGAACCGATTTATGCTGAAGGAGAACAAAATGATATTTCTGTAGAAGTAGCGCTTCAGTATAATGATGGCTATAATACGAATTTATTTTCTTTTGCGAACAATATTCATACACATGAAGGTGGTACACATGAGGCTGGATTTAGAACTGCCTTAACACGTGTTATTAATGATTATGCTCGTAAAAGTAAATTGTTTAAAGATGATGATGAAAATTTAAGTGGGGAAGATGTTCGTGAAGGAATGACAGCTATCGTTTCGGTCAAACATACAGACCCACAATTCGAAGGTCAAACGAAGACGAAATTAGGAAATAATGATGCTCGTACTGTAACAGATGCTGTATTCAGTGAAGCATTTTCTAAATTTCTTTTTGAAAATCCATCGATTGGAAAAATTATCGTAGAAAAAGGAATGATGGCTTCACGCGCACGTTTAGCGGCAAGAAAAGCACGTGAATTAACACGTCGTAAAAGTGCTTTGGAAATTTCAAACTTACCTGGTAAATTAGCGGACTGTTCTTCTAAAGATGCCGAAATTAGTGAACTGTTTATCGTGGAGGGGGACTCGGCAGGTGGATCTGCAAAATCTGGCCGTGATCGACACTTCCAGGCAATTTTACCGTTACGAGGTAAAATTTTAAACGTTGAAAAGGCACGTTTAGATCGTATTTTATCCAATAATGAAGTACGTATGATGATTACTGCATTAGGTACTGGGATTGGAGAAGAGTTTGATATTACGAAAGCACGTTATCATAAAGTTATTATTATGACGGATGCTGACGTCGATGGTGCACATATTCGAACATTATTATTAACATTCTTCTATCGTTATATGAGACCGTTAGTAGAACATGGTTATGTTTATATTGCACAACCTCCTTTATATCAAATTAAACAAGGAAAATCGCTAAACTATGTATATAGTGACCGTCAATTAGAAGAAAAATTAGCGAGCTTACCTGCAACACCGAAGCCGGCCATTCAACGTTATAAAGGTTTAGGGGAAATGAATGCAGATCAATTATGGGAAACAACGATGGATCCTGAATCACGTACACTGTTGCAAGTGAAATTAAAAGATGCAATTGACGCAGATGAAATTTTTAATGTTTTAATGGGTGATAAAGTAGAACCACGTCGAGATTTCATTGAAGAAAATGCACAGTATGCGAACTTAGATATTTAATTTGATGAAATGTAATTATTGTCTGAAATGTTGTAAAGGAAATACATGGTTCATGAACATTATTTCTAACTAGCAACTTAATCACATATGTTTCAGAACTTGAACGGGATTTTGAATGCATGTAGGAGGTTTTGATGAAGTGGAATCACAACAATCAAATATTGAACAAATTAATATAAGCGAAGAAATGCGAACATCCTTTTTGGATTATGCGATGAGTGTTATTGTCTCACGTGCCCTTCCAGATGTTCGTGATGGATTAAAGCCGGTTCACCGTCGTATTTTATATGCGATGAATGAATCTGGAATGCATGCAGATAAAGCATATAAAAAATCTGCACGTATCGTTGGGGACGTTATGGGGAAATATCACCCACATGGTGACTTCTCTATCTATGAAGCAATGGTACGTATGGCACAAGATTTTAGTCATCGTTATTTATTAGTCGATGGACATGGGAACTTTGGATCTGTAGATGGTGACTCTGCGGCGGCAATGCGTTATACAGAGGCAAGAATGTCTAAACTAGCGATGGAATTATTACGAGATATTCAAAAGGATACGATTGATTATCAAGATAACTATGATGGATCTGAAAGAGAACCAGTGTTTTTACCTGCACGTTTTCCAAATTTATTAGTAAATGGTTCATCTGGTATTGCGGTAGGAATGGCGACGAATATTCCACCACATAATTTAGGAGAAACGATCGATGCAGTTTTAGCATTAAGTAAAAATCCTGATCTTACAATCGATGAATTGATGGAAGAACATATTCCTGGTCCAGACTTCCCTACTGCAGGAATTATTATGGGAAGAAGCGGTATTCGTCGAGCATATGAAACTGGCCGCGGCTCGATTACGTTACGTGCCAAAATTGATGTAGAAGAAAATAAAAATGGAACGACAACATTAATCGTGACAGAACTTCCATATCAAGTAAACAAGGCAAAATTAATCGAAAAAATTGCAGAACTTGTTCGTGATAAAAAAATCGACGGTATTACGGAATTAAATGATGAATCAGACCGAAATGGGATGAGAATTGTTATTCGTTTACGTCGAGATGTAAATGCGAATGTTATTTTAAATAATTTATATAAATATACGGCCCTACAAACAACATTCGGAATCAATATGTTAGCACTTGTAAATGGTACACCGAAAGTATTGACGATCAAAGAATGTTTAGAGCATTATTTAGAACATCAAATGAACATTATTACACGTCGTACACAATTCGATTTGAAAAAAGCAGAAGCACGTGCACATATTTTAGAAGGATTACGAATTGCGTTAGATCATTTAGACGAAGTGATTACACTCATTCGTAATTCAAAAACAGCGGATATTGCACGTACAGGATTAATCGAACGATTTAAGTTATCCGAAAAACAAGCACAAGCAATTTTAGATATGCGATTACAACGTTTAACAGGTTTAGAACGTGAAAAAATCGAAGAAGAATATGCGGAAATCTTAAAGTTAATCGAAGAATTAAAAGCAATTTTAGCGGATGAAGAAAAAGTGTTAGAAATAATCCGTGAAGAATTAATGGAAATTAAAGAGAAATTTAATGATGATCGCCGTACTGAAATAACAGTCGGTGGCGCAGATTTCTTTGAAGATGAAGACTTAATTCCTGAAGAAAATATTATTATTACATTAACACATAAAAACTATATTAAACGTCTCCCTACTTCGACATATCGTACACAAAATCGTGGTGGACGTGGTGTACAAGGAATGGGAACGAATGATGATGACTTTGTCGAACATTTAGTTACAACATCTACACATGATACGGTTCTATTCTTTACGAATAAAGGGAAAGTATACCGTCTAAAAGGATACGAAATTCCTGAGTTCAATAGAACAGCAAAAGGAATTCCGATTATTAACTTATTACAAATCGAACAAGATGAATATATAAATACAGTCATTACAGTAAAAGACTTTGAAGAAGAAGGATATTTATTCTTTACGACACAAACAGGTATTTCAAAACGTGTCCCATTACAAAACTTCGCAAATATTCGTCGTGGTGGATTAATTGCTATCACTTTAAAAGATGAAGATGAATTAATATCGGTACGTTCGACAGATGGAACAAGAGATGTCATTATCGCAACGAAAAACGGTTATATTATTCGTTTCGATGAAAATGTTGTCCGTTCGATGGGAAGAGTTGCCGCAGGTGTTAGAGGGATTTCCTTACGTGGGGATGATGAAGTTGTTTCCATGGAAATCGTTGAAAAAGACGGTTATATATTACATGTGACAAGTAAAGGGATTGGTAAACGAACAATCGAATCTGAATACCGTAAAACGAATCGTGGCGGAAAAGGATATTATGTTTGTCGCTTAACAGAAGATACTGGCCATGTTGTAAAAGTGAAAATTGTCCACGGAGATGAAGATTTAATGGTTATGACGGTTGATGGTGTCTTAATTCGTATTCCTGTAGAAGGCATCCCTGTAACAGGTCGTAATACACAAGGTGTTCGCCTCATCCGTGTTCAAGACGGTGAAGAAGTAGCAACTGTTGCCAAAATTGATGAAGAAGAAATCGAGGATGAAGAAAGTCTAGAAGCTTTAGAAACACCGGAAACTTCAGAAGCAACAGATGAATCATCAGATGATCAAACAGAATAATATGGTTGAATAAAATTTTTGAAAAGAAAAAGAGCTAATTTTAATGTAGTTCTTTTTCTTTTATGGAAAGATAAGGAAATGAAAAATACTATTTTTATTTCGTCATGAAAACTTAACGAAAAATAGACAGTATCTTCTTTATCTTTATGAAAAAATGAGTTATGATTTTAATTAACAATTCAAGCAAAAGCAACAACTAGAGGAGGAAATTTAATAATGGGTAAATTTGCAAAGGAAGGTTTAACCTTTGATGATGTTTTATTAGTTCCAGCAAAATCGGAAGTATTACCGAGAGAAGTAGATATATCTGTTGAGTTATCCCCTACTTTAAAATTAAAATCACCGTTAATTAGTGCAGGAATGGATACAGTAACAGAGGCAGATATGGCAGTTTCGATGGCACGTCAAGGTGGATTTGGTGTCATTCATAAAAACATGTCGATTGAAGAACAAGCGGAACAAGTAGATCGTGTAAAGCGATCTGAAAGTGGTGTGATAACAAACCCATTCTTTTTAACACCTGAACATCAAGTTTATGATGCAGAACATTTAATGGGAAAATATAAAATTTCTGGCGTACCTATCGTTAATAACGTCGAAGAGCAAAAATTAGTCGGTATTTTAACGAACCGTGATTTACGCTTTATTGAAGACTATTCAATTGTTATTAAAGATGTCATGACGAGCGAAGATTTAATTACAAGCTCAGTAGGTACAACACTTGATGAAGCACAAAAAATCTTACAAAAACATAAAATCGAAAAATTACCTCTCGTAGATGATAATAACGTTTTACGAGGATTAATAACGATTAAAGATATTGAAAAAGTAGCAGAGTATCCTCATTCTGCTAAAGATGAACATGGTCGCTTAATTGTTGGAGCAGCTGTAGGTGTCACAACTGATACGATGACTCGTGTGGAGAAATTAGTAGAAGCACATGTTGATGTTATTGTAATCGACACAGCACATGGGCACTCTCAAGGTGTGCTTGACCAAGTTCGTAAAGTGCGCGAAACTTACCCAGATTTAAATATTGTTGCTGGTAATGTTGCAACAGCAGAAGCAACGAAAGACTTAATTGAAGCAGGAGCAAATATTGTAAAAGTTGGTATTGGACCTGGTTCGATTTGTACGACACGTGTAATTGCTGGAATTGGAGTACCACAAATTACAGCTGTACATGACTGTGCGATGGAAGCGAAAAAACATGGTGTGCCTGTAATCGCAGATGGTGGAATTAAATATTCAGGAGACATTGTAAAAGCAATCGCAGCAGGTGCAGGTGCAGTAATGTTAGGTAGTATGTTTGCTGGAGTTTCTGAAAGCCCGGGAGAAATGGAAATTTACCAAGGAAGACAATATAAAGTTTACCGTGGTATGGGATCATTAGCTTCGATGAAAGCTGGATCAAAGGACCGTTACTTCCAAGCAGAAAACGATGTGAAAAAACTTGTTCCAGAAGGTATCGAAGGACGAGTTGCTTATAAAGGATCTTTAGCAGATACGATGGATCAACTAGTTGGTGGTTTACGTGCTGGTATGGGATATTGCGGATCAAAAGATTTACAAGCATTACGAGAAGAATCACAGTTTATCCGTATCACAAATGCTGGGTTAAGAGAAAGCCATCCACATGAGGTCCAAATTACGAAGGAAGCACCAAACTATTCAATTAATTAATGTAGATAGGTGATGGAGGTAAAGTAGTGAGTAAGATGTATAAAAGAACCGTATTATTTTCTCTCATCGTATTTGCAATGATATTATCTATTGTTGCACCAAATTCGATAGAGGCAAAAAGTATGAAAACAAAAGCAGAGTCTGCAATTATTGTAGATGTGGAAACAGGTAAAATATTGTATGCCAAAAATGAAAATGAAGCATTACCTCCAGCAAGTATGACAAAAATGATGACTGAGTATATCGTGTTGGACAAGATTAACTCAGGAGATCTTAAATGGGATGATAAAACACAGATTAGTGATTATGCATACGAAATTTCCGCTAATAATAACTTCTCTGGTGTTGGTTTAACCCAAGATAAGGATTACACAGTAAAAGAATTATACGAAGCAATGGCAATTTATTCGGATAATGCGACATCGATTGCATTAGCTGAATTAATTAGTGGAACAGAAGGTAAATTTGTTGAACTGATGAATGAAACAGGTGAAAAATTAGGTTTAACTGATTTTAAATTCGTTAACTCAAATGGGCTAGATAATAAATTATTAGATGGAAAACATCCAGAAGGAACGAAAGCAGATGACACAAACCTTTTATCAGCGAAGTCTGCTGCATTATTAGCTTACCATTTAGTATCTGATTATCCTGAAGTATTAGAAACGACGAGTGTAACGAATACGACATTCGACGGATTAGAAATTACAAATTATAACTGGATGTTGCCACACGATTCACAAAACTTAAAGCAATTCTATTATGAAGGTGTAGATGGTTTAAAAACAGGTCATACAGATTTAGCTGGATATGCATTTACTTCTACCGCTGAAAAAGATGGACAACGTTTAATTACAGTTGTAATGAGAACGAAAAGCGTAGAAGAAAGATTTAAAGAAACAGCTAGATTATTAGATTTTGGTTTCAAAGAATTTGGTGAAGTAGAGTTATTCCCTGCTGGACATCAATTAGAAACAGAAAAAACATTAGATGTTTCGAAAGGAAAAGCAGATAAAGTCGGCATTGAAATAGCTGAAAAAATCTCTGCTCCAATTCAAAAAGGAACTGAAGGAGAATATAACGTTTCCTATGAAATAGATGAATCATTATTGAACAAAGATGGACAATTAGAAGCACCAATTAAAAAAGGCGATAAAGTTGGAGTAGCGAAATTAATATATGAAGGTGAAAATGATCCTGGATATATTACCGAAGATAAAACATTTACAGTAGATATCGTTGCAACAGAAGATGTAGAAAAGAAAAATTGGTTTAGTTTATTAATGAGTGGTATTGGCTCATTTTTTGCAAGTCTCTTTACAAAAATAACAGATTTATTCTAACTAGGGGGATAACGAAGTGATTAATTTTAAACAAGGCGGCGTAATTATGGACGTCGTAAACGAAGAACAAGCAAAAATTGCTGAAGCGGCAGGTGCTGTTGCAGTAATGGCATTAGAAAGAGTACCTTCTGATATTCGTAAAGAAGGCGGAGTTGCTAGAATGGCAGATCCAACTATTACAGAAGAAGTTATGAATGCTGTTTCTATTCCAGTAATGGCAAAAGGCCGTATCGGGCATATTGTGGAAGCACGAGTATTAGAATCAATGGGTGTTGATTGTATCGATGAAAGTGAAGTATTAACACCAGCAGATGAAGTATTTCATATTAAAAAATCAGATTTCTCTGTTCCATTTGTTTGTGGATGTCGTAATATCGGTGAAGCGGCTCGTCGAATTGGTGAAGGTGCGCAAATGTTACGTACAAAGGGAGAACCTGGTACTGGAAATATTGTCGAAGCAGTTCGTCATTTACGTCAAGTAAATGCAGATATTCAACGTTTAGTATCGATGAGTGCAGATGAAGTAATGGTATTTGCACGTGACAATCAAGCACCATATGATGTTTTAATGGAAATTCGTGACAAAGGTCGTTTACCAGTAATCAATTATGCTGCAGGTGGTGTAGCAACACCGGCAGACGCAGCATTAATGATGGAATTAGGCGCTGACGGAGTTTTTGTTGGTTCAGGAATTTTCAAATCAGAAAACCCTGAAAAATTTGCTCGTGCTATTGTTCAAGCGACAGCAAACTATACAGATTATAAATTAATCGCGGAGTTATCAAAAGATTTAGGGACTGCCATGAAAGGTATTGAAATGAGTACATTAACTGGTTTCGATCGTATGGCAGATCGTAGCGAATAATTCGCACTTGATTTTTACCGTTTGAAACGGTAACCTATAGATAATATATAAATGTAATGATAGGAAATAGTAATAGTGATGTTTTCTTTAGAGAGTCGATGGTTGGTGTAAATCGATGAAAAATAGCTATGAATCCATCCTTAAACAGACTTATGAAGAATAAGTTCGGTACTTGGCCGTTATCCATTTAAGCTGGAAGATAAAGGATTTATCTTCAACTTGGGTGGCAACGCGGGAAAAAATACTCTCGTCCCTATTCTTATTAGGGATGGGAGTTTTTTATGGATAAAAGGAGGAAATTGTATGTTAGATATAAGGTTTTTACGTCAAAACTTTGATGAAATTGTACAAAAGTTAGAAAAACGTGGCGAAGACTTATCTGAACTAACACATTTTGGTGAGTTGGATCGCCGACGTCGTGAAATCATTGCAGAGGTAGAGCAATTAAAAGCAAAAAGAAATGAAGTATCTAAACAAATTTCTACGATGAAACGTGAAAAACAAGATGCATCAGCAGTTATTGAAGAAATGCAACAAGTTGGAAAAGATATTAAAGCACTTGATACAGAATTAAACGAAATAGAGGAAAAACTACAAGCTATTATGTTGGCTATTCCAAATATTCCACATGATTCTGTACCGGTCGGTGAAGATGAAGAAGATAATGTGATGATTCGCACTTGGGGAGAAATCCCTTCATTTGCATTTGATCCGCAAGCACATTGGGATATTGGAACAAACTTAGGAATTGTTGATTTTGAACGTGCGGCAAAAGTTGCTGGAAGTCGCTTCGTATTTTATAAAGGATTAGGTGCTCGACTAGAACGTGCATTAATTAGCTTTATGATGGATTTACATGCGGATGAACATGGATATGAGGAAATGTTACCGCCATATTTAGTAAACCGTACGAGTATGACGGGAACAGGTCAATTACCTAAATTTGAAGAAGATGCATTTTTAATTGAAGAAGAAGATTATTTCCTAATTCCTACTGCTGAAGTACCTGTAACAAATTTTCATCGTGATGAAATTTTAGTAGAGGAACATTTACCAACAAAATATGTTGCATATAGTGCATGTTTCCGTTCTGAAGCTGGTTCTGCCGGGCGCGATACACGTGGTTTAATTCGTCAGCATCAGTTCAATAAAGTAGAATTAGTACAGTTTGTTAAACCAGAGGATTCTTATGAAGCATTGGAAGAATTAACTGGACAAGCTGAAAAAGTATTACAATTATTAGGATTACCTTATCGTGTGATGAGTATGTGTACAGGTGATTTAGGATTTACCGCAGCAAAGAAATATGATATTGAAGTTTGGGTTCCGGCTCAAAATACATATCGTGAAATTTCTTCTTGCTCAAACTTTGAATCATTTCAAGCTCGTCGTGCAGGCATTCGTTTCCGTAATAGTGAAGGAAAATTAGAATATGTGCATACATTAAATGGATCTGGTTTAGCAGTAGGTCGTACGATAACAGCAATTATTGAAAATTACCAAAAAGCTGACGGATCGGTCGTAGTTCCAGAAGTATTACGTCCATATATGGGTGGAGTAGAAGTAATTAAATAAAAAAATATATAGCTCTGTATCTTCCTAACATAGATGATACAGAGCTATTTTTGGTGATAGGATGATTCCTATCTCACCTTGCTATTTATTTTTTTGAAACAATAAAATTAATAACGATGGCATAAATATACCACGAATAATAAAGGTATCTAGTAAAATTCCTATTCCCATCGTAAAGCCGAATAAAAATAACTCTTGTAATGGTTGTGTCATTAAGACAGAGAATGTTGCTGCTAAAATAATACCTGCAGATGAGATGACCCCACCTGTTAATTGTACTCCCCTTGCAACCGCCTCTTTCCAAGGATATTTTTCTGCTTCTTCACGAATTCTCGATACGAGCATTATATTATAGTCAATTCCTAATGCAACCATAAAAATAAATGTATATACAGGTAATCTATAACTAATGGCATCTAAATTAAATATATATTGGAAAATCCACCAACTAAAGCCCATCGATGCAAAATAAGATAATAAAATAGTTCCCATCATTAGAAATGGAAGAATAATCGATTTTGTTTGGAATGCAAGCACGATAATGAGTAAAATAGTTACTGCCGCAAATAAAACAATGGTATCTCGGTCGTTCATCTCTTTTACATCAAGCTGTGCTGCGGTTTGCCCGGCAATATGCATTTTGTCAAAATCAGTATGAGCTATAATATCCTCTTCAACATTTCGGATATCTTTGATTGTCGTTAAGGCTTCCCTCTCATACGGATGATCCTTTAATATGACCTGTAATTTTACTGCCTTATTCGACTCTGCGATGAAATCATTTGGTAGTTCATCACCGAGAGCCTCTCGTTCTGGTGATACAGCTTCTATTCCATCTAATTCATTTATTCGCTCGATAATATTTTTCATTTCTTTTTTAAATGTATCATTTACTACGATTTCGTCCTTTGTTTCAAAAATGATAGTTGTTGGAGCGAGTTCCCCAACTGGATAATTTTCTTCTAATAGTTCAAAACCGTTACGGGATGACATATCATCCGGAAAAGATTTCAATAAATTAAATGAAAAGTTTATCGTTGTAAAATTAGCTGCACCAATTAAAAAGATAATGAGTAAGATGGATGCTAACATTGTAGGACGTTTTTTTACTATTTCACTTACTTTTGTCCATAAGCGACTTTTCTTCGTTTTATTTTCTTGTACTTTTGGGATGAATGGCCAAAACGCTCTTCTCCCCATTAATGCGAATATACTTGGAATTAATGTTAAACCGGCAATTAAAATAACGATGACCGCAATAGAAAATACTGGTGCAAAATGGTTGTACGGTTTAAAAACCGTTGCAAAAAGTGTCATCATAGCTAAAAATACAGTTCCACCACTAAAGAAAATCGGTTCAGAAACATGATAAATCGCTTCTTGCATGGACGTATATTTTGATTCATGTTTACTTAATGCTTCTCTATATCTAGAAAAAATGAATAAACTATAGTCAGTTAAGACAGCAAATAACAATACGAGCATAATAGAAACTGCTTGGCTATCAATAGAAAACAATTCCTTTGCTCCGGCAAATCCAATAATACGATCAACGACTCCATAGACAATTCCCGCAATGAGAAGTGGTGTAATCGCTAGTAATGGAGAACGATAAATGACAATTAAGATAATGAAAATGAGCACGACCGTTGCAATCATTAAAACGAAGTCAGCATTTTTAAATAATGCTGTTGTATCTGCTGCAATTCCAGCAGGACCAGTAATTTCAAACTCTATATCCGTGAGACCTAACGATGATACTTTTTCTCTTAATGTATTTAATACATCGTTTGCTTCTCCCGACTCTAGCCCTTCTTCTAATGTAACGTTAAATAGCAAAGTTGATTCATCTTCTGAATACATTTGCTTCTGTATATCATCCGAAAATTGGTGATATGGTAAGGAACTAATAATTTCTTCAGGTTTTTCCTCTGACATGAGCCATTCACTTAATTCGGTTATTTTTTCCTTTGTTTCAGATGAGATCCCTTTTTCATCATGAAAGACAAGTAAGGCTGGCAATCCTTCTTTCGATGGAAACTGTTCCTTTAATGTTTCCTCTGCAATTTCTGAAGGTGTATTTTCTGTTGTACTACCTTCTCCACTACTTCCTTCATAATCTTTCGCTGATGGAAGCGTGACACTTAATATAATAACAGCAAGAAGCCAAATCGATAATACAATTTTCGCTCCTCGCTTACTACTAGAAAAATGACTTATCTTTCTAAAAAAATGTAACATCTTATTCATCCTTTCCCTTTTTCGTACAACTTTTATTATTAGGGATGAAGATGAACAGAACGTGAATTTGATGTAACAAATTAAAATAGCCCAAATGATTGAAACCTCTTCAACCATTTGGGCTTGCGATTATCGCCTATCTTCATTATTGTCGTCATTTATATTACGAACGAGGTCATTGATTATGTCACCCTTCATTTCGTCATATAAATCATCTTTAATTTCCTCATATGCCTTATCTTTTAATTCCTCAAAAATGTCATCTTTTACTTCGTCATATGCCTTATCTTTCAATTCTTCAAAGATATCATCTTTTACTTCATTGTATGCTTTATCTTTTAGTTCTTCGAAAATATCATCTTTCACTTCATCATAGGCTTCATCTTTAAACTTCTCGTATACGTCGTCTTTTACCTCATCATATGCTTTATCTTTTAATTCTTCGTATACATCGTCTTTTACTTCATCATACGCTTTATCCTTTAATTCATCATAAATATCGTCTTTTACCTCTTCATAAGCTTCATCTTTAAATTTATCATATACATCATCTTTTACTTCATCATATGCCTTATCTTTCACTTCATCGTAAATATCGTCTTTTACTTCTTCGTATGCTTCATCTTTAAATTTATCGTACACTTCGTCTTTTACTTCGTCATACCATTCTTCTTTTGCTGTTGTCACAAATTGTTCTTTCATTTCATCTGTTACCTTTGCCATATGTTCCTCTGAAGGTGTTTCTAATGCATCAATCGCATCTTCTTTTATTTCCTCAAGAAATTCATCACGAAATTCTTCTTTTACTTCTTCACGATCTGCAGTTGTTTGTAGTCGTTTTTGTAATGAATAATCTCGTTTGAACATAATGAAAATACTAATGATTAAAAAGATCATGACGATCGCAAATGGTAATGCAGCAATGAGCGAAGCGGTTTGTAATGCATCTAATCCGCCACCACCACTAACGAGTAAAATACTAGCTGTTCCAGCAATTAATAATCCCCAAATGACTTTTATTTTCATTGGTGGAGCAAGAGAACCTCTGGATGTCATGGAACTTAATACATATGTTGCAGAGTCTGCAGATGTAATAAAGAAGATAAAGATCAAGATAATTCCGATTGTACTAGTAATTAATCCAAACGGTAAATGTTCTAACATCGCAAATAATGCTAATTCAACGTTTGAATCAACGATAGTCGCTAATCCACCAGCACCATCGATCTCAATATTTAATGCAGTTCCACCGAACACACTAAACCATAGTACAGCAATGACTGCCGGAACGAGTAATACTCCGGAAATAAATTGACGTACCGTACGTCCTTTTGAAATACGTGCAATAAATAATCCCATAAATGGTGCCCATGCAATATGCCATGCCCAGAAGAAAATGGTATTTTTCCCTAACCAATCACTTTCTGAAAATGGTGTTAAAGTTAGAGCCATTGGAACAACATTCGAAATATATCCACCTAATGTCGTTACAAAACTTTCTGCAATAAATAATGTCGGACCAAAGATAATGATAAATAACATTAAAATTCCAGCAATGGCGATATTCGTATTACTTAAAATTTTAATCCCTTTATCAAGTCCTGATGCAGCAGAAATCATAAAACAAACCGTTACAATTGCAATAATAATTAATTGGACGGAAGTCGTATTTGGTATAGGTGTTAAATAAGACAATCCACCTGTCATTTGCATTGCACTTAGACCGAATGTTGTTGCAACACCAGTACAAGTAGCAAGTACTGCTAAAATATCAATTGTTTTTCCAATTTTACCATCTGTTTTATTTCCTAAGAAAGGATAAAATGCTGAACTAATTAATGCTGGTTTTCCTTTTCTAAACTGTACATATGCTAAGGTTAAACCAACAATGGAGAATATTGCCCAAGGGTGAAATGCCCAGTGATACGCTCCATAACGAAGACCAGCTAATGCAGCATCACGTGTTCCCGGTTCAATTCCTACAGGTGGATCATTATAATAAAGCAATGGTTCTGCAACCCCGAAAAAGACGAATCCAACCCCAATACCTGCGGCAAAAAGCATTCCAATCCATGATAACCAAGAAAATTCTGGTTCATCATCATCTTTACCTAATTTAATATTACCGAATGGACTGATTGCAAGTACAATTACGAATAAAACAAAAAATGCAGTAATCAACATATAAAACCAACCGAAACTCGTAATCATCCATTCTAATGCATCACTAGCTACACTATTTAGAGAACTAGGTGAAGCAGCTCCCCAAATTACGAACAATGCGATAATTATTGTAGAAACATAAAAGACTGCTCCTAATTTTTTTTCACTTTGCCTATTATTTTCGTCACTCGACGTACTCATGTCATTCTTCCTTTCATGTTGTTAATATTTTATACTTTACCCACGAATAAAAAAAGTTAAACATTTTTAAAAAAGATGCATATAACTGTTGACATCTATTTTAAATTCATGTATTATAATAAATGTTGTTACGGAGGAATACCCAAGTTCGGCTGAAGGGATCGGTCTTGAAAACCGACAGGGGTGTCAAAGCCCGCGGGGGTTCGAATCCCTCTTCCTCCTCCATATATTGCATATTAAACCAGTATCGATGACGATACTGGTTTTTTTAATCGAAAAAACTATTCGGATACGGAGGATTATGATGCTAACATTCCATAAGATAGAAAAGCGTAAGAATGATATGACATTACTACCTACATTCTCGTGTACGATGGAACAAAATCAAATTTATGCAATTTATTCAAATGTAAATATACGAGAACAATTATTGCAATTATTACAGATGAAAACTTCCCCTTCTTCAGGAGAAATTTTAATTGATGATATACCATTAACGAAGAAAAACAAACGCCAAATTTATATTCATTATTTACGCGATATGTTATATGATCATTTAACCGTGAAGGAAATGCTACAATTTCTACACCGAATGATTGATACAACAGAACATATTGATACATTATTATCTTTCGTATCATTAGAAGAAAAGGCAAATACACGAGTACATCGTTTACAATTTTCAGAACGAAAAAGATTGCAATTTGCTTATTTATTATTACAAGATGCAAAAGTGATTGTGATGGAAGAACCAGATCAAAATATTGACCTTGAATCGAAACAAATTTTAATGAAAGTGTTGCAACGTTTAAAGGAACATGGAAAAGCTATTTGTTTATTGACGATGAATATGGAAAGTGCGCTAAATTATGGAGATATCGTCTTTCGAATCGATGATAAAGGATTACATGAAGTAGAAATGAAACAAGAAGAAAAAGAAGCGGAAATAAATAATGATTTAATTCCAGTTACATTAGAAAAAATACCATCGAAAATTGATGATAAAATCATTTTATTCGATCCATTTGAAATAGATTATATTGAAAGTAATGACGGTGTGTCACATTTGTATATGAATGGAGATGCATTTCCTTCTACATCTACATTAGCAGAGTTAGAAACGAAATTATTGCCGTTCGGTTTTTTCCGTTGTCATCGTTCGTATATCGTCAATTTACAAAAAGTTCGTGAAGTGATTACATGGACGAGAAATAGTTATAGTTTGATCTTAGATGATGAAAAAAAGACAACAATTCCACTATCAAAGTCGAAAATGGCTACATTGAAAGAAATGTTAGGAATGTAAAATCGGCTTCTTTTTTTAATTACAATTTATGTAAATGTTGTTACGAAGAAATGTAAAACGATAGGACATTCATAGCAATCCTTCATATATAAACGTATCCACTAACATATTGTATGAGTATTTGCATTATTTCCCAGGAAATAATGCTTTTTTTAATGGATCATTTGTCGAAGAAATGATTTCGTTCATCTTTCCTTATACTCCTTTCATTGAAAATATAATGCGGCGTGTTCGAATTACATATACATTAGATATAGCAAAGCAACCAAGGAGGAAATATGGATGGGAAATATGATAGAAATCGAAAATTTAGCAAAAACTTACGGAAATGAGCATGCTTTAACGAATGTAAATTTCGATGTGAAAAAAGGAGAAATTTTTGGCTTTTTAGGACCTAGTGGTGCTGGAAAAACAACGACAATCAAAATTTTAACAGGACAAATGAGTTATACGAGTGGGTCTGTTCAAGTATTTGGAGAAGATGTCATACAATTAAAGAAGTCTAAAAATAGAAAACGTTTCGGAGTGTTAACAGATAATAGTGGTTTATATGACAAACTATCTATTGAAGATAATTTATTATTTTATTGTGATTTATATGATGTCCCGACTAATAAAGTCGATGAAGTATTAGACGTGGTACAATTGAGAGAAGAGAAAAAGAAACGAGTAGCAAAATTATCAAAAGGAATGCGTCAACGAGTAACATTAGCAAGAGCACTTCTACATGAACCAGCATTATTATTTTTGGATGAACCGACATCTGCCTTAGATCCCGTAAATACTCAATATATTTATAAAGGTTTACGCGAATTAAATGAACGTGGAACAACTATATTTTTAACGACACATGATATGGAAGAAGCTGATTGTTTATGTGATCGAATTGCTTTTTTGCATGATGGAGAAATTAAATTACTTGATACACCTGATGCTTTAAAGAAACAATTTGCTAAAGATGAAATTGAAATTGAATTAAAAGATGGGCAACATGTAATATTAAGTAAAAGTAAAAAAGATGCACAAACTTTATATAATTATATGGAGAATGAAGAAATCGAAACAATTCATTCGAATGAACCAACAATTGGTGATATTTTCGTTTATGTAACTGGGAGGGAATTAATATGAATATTTCAATGAAACGTGTGAAAGCAATTTTTATGAAAGACTACAAAGAATTTTCGCGTAATATGTCTATTTCGATCGTTATTTTAATGACACCATTGCTTTCTTTATTTTATGGAAAAACTGGCGATAACACGATCGACAGTTATTATTTAATATTTAATATGACATTCGTAATGGTCGCGACATATGTACAAAGTTGTTTAATTGCGGAAGAAAGAGAAAAAAATACATTACGAGCATTAATACTATCCCCCGCAAATATTCAAGAGATCTTATTAGGGAAAAGCTTATTTACATTTTGTACCACTTTTTTTACGATGATTTTATGTATGATTTTAATTGATTATAGTCCAGCAAACATATCTATTATTACCGTAGCAATGCTGCTTTCAACATTATTTTATATTGCATTAGGGACATTAATTGGTTTATTTGCTAAGTCAGTGATGGAAGCATCTGTTTATTCTTTTCCCGCAATTGGAATATTTACCGTAGGAACATTCGTTCGTTTGTTTTCAGAACAATATCCAATTTTAAAAATAGCTCATTATTTGCCGAATATTCAATTGGTTGATATTGCGTTAAAGGTAGAGGCTGGTAAAGGGTTTGCTAACGTCTTACCTGAATTAAGTATTATTTTACTTTGGTTTATCATTGCGATGATTGTTACTGTTATTGTATATAAAAAGCGAATGGTCGATTAACTTGACAAAATATGAATAAAACCATATATTTTAAATGATATAAATATTCAAAAAAGATGAAGAAGAGACGAGTAAAAAGTATATCGCCCAAAGAGAGTGAAATTCAAAGGCTGAGAAATTTTACGGTATAGATATCTTTTGAACCCTACCTCGGAGTCGTTAGTGAAAAACTAACCGCAAAGAAACATTGCGTTAACAAATAATGAAGTGGACAAATATGTCAATTTAGGTGGTACCGCGGATAAAAAAACAACCTCTATCCGTCCTATAATTTTAGGACGCTATAGAGGTTTTTAAATTTATATTGGAGGAAAAAGATGAATAAAATTGCATTTATCGGAGCCGGTTCAATGGCAGAAGCGGTGTTTGCCGGATTAATACAAACAAATTTTATCGATAAACAACATATTTACGTATCGAATAAGGAAAATGAGGTTCGTTTAGAAGAAATTCGCCAAAAATATGGTGTAAATGGAACGACGAACAAAAAAGAGGCGATGAAAGATGCGGATATCGTATTTTTAGCAATGAAACCACATGATATGGAAAATGCCTTAATCGAAATAAAAGATTATGTAGAAACAGGTCAACTATTTATTTCTGTTATTGCAGGAAAATCGACATCGTTTATACAAGAAGTATTAGGAAAAGAAGTAGCGGTGATTCGTTCTATGCCAAATACGTCCGCAACGATTGGACAGTCCGCGACAGCAATTGCTAAAGGAGCATTTGCAACGGATAAAGACATTCAGATTGCCGAAAGAATATTCGCCTCTATTGGAACAGTTACCGTCGTAGAGGAAGAAGAAATGCATATAGTAACAGCGATATCAGGTAGTGGTCCAGCGTACATGTATTATATTGTAGAAGCGATGGAAAAAGCAGCAATCGAAGCAGGATTATCAAAAGAAACAGCTCAACAATTAATTTCCCAAACCGTAATTGGTGCGGGAAATATGCTACAACAAAGTGAGCTTTCCCCGAGTCAACTACGCATAAATGTTACAAGCCCGAATGGTACGACAGCAGCTGGTTTGGATGCATTACAAGCATATAAAGTAGATGAAGGGTTCATCGCCTGTGTACACCGCGCGAAGGAACGTTCAGAACAATTAGGAAAAGATGAATAAATTTTTACTAGCGACCTAAACATGAACTGGTCGCTAGTTTTCTTTTTCAATTGTAAATTGATCTTCTAATAATAACCAATTTTGTGGAAAACTTAACCCAAGCTTCCAATATGCAATTCCCCGTAATTCATAGTGACGAATTAAATTAAATTTAGCTTGAATACTTCGTGCATCTTCAAACCAAACAATATGTTCTCTTCCATTTTCATCTGTATACTCGAAAAAAGGTGCCTGTGCTGTCGTATCATATTGTATTTGTACTTTATGGTCTAAGGCAATTTGTAATGCTTGTTGTGGGCTTAATGCTCGTGCAAATGATTCTCCTTGAACAAAAGGCAATGTCCAATCATATCCATATAAATTTTGTCCTAGTAAAATTTTCTCTTTCGGTATTTCAGTTAACGCATATTGAAGGACCTTTTCTACTTCATTAATTGGTGAAACTGGAAGTGGTGGTCCTGCACTATACCCCCATTCATATGTCATTAAGATGACAAAATCATTGATTTCTCCTTGTCTTTGATAATCATGTGCTTCATATAATAAACCTTGTTGTGTAGAACTTGTTTTAGGCGCAAGTGCAACAGATAGTGTAATCCCTTTTTCATGTAAGCGACTTTGTAGTTTTTCCATAAAATTATTATATGCTTCGCGATCTTCCGGACGAATAAATTCAAAGTCCATATGTACATCGCGAAATCCATCTTTTACAGCATTATTTACGATATGGTCCATAAAATTTTGTTGCACTGCTTGTACGGTTAATAAAATATGAGCGAGTTCTGTGCTAAATGCTCCTTCTTCAATATTAGAGACAACAAAAGCGAGCTTTGTTTTATGTTGTTTGGCGATCTCTATAAAACGATTTAATGGTGGTGCCGAAAGCGACCCATCACGATTGGCACGATAACTGAAAGGTGCTAAATATGTTAAAAGTTCACTATTGTTTTCGGCTGCCATTTCTAAAGCTGGGGAGACTGTATCGCCTATCGGTTCTATATACCCGAATGTTGTCAGTATACTTTTTTCTCTAGGTGGAATATATAAACGAAGCCCAATAGGAAGCGGCATATTTATTTGCACACGATTCATTCGAGCTAATTGTTCAACAGATAACTGGAAACGTTGACTAATTGTATATAAAGAATCATTCGGTTGGACAAAATAATATTGCCCAAAAATAGGAATGACGAGTGCCTGCCCGACTAATAAATTTGGTGTCGGTAGTTCATTTGCCTCTGATATAGAAAAAACCGAAGTACTATACAAATTTGCAATAGAAAACAATGTTTCACCTTGTTGCACGACATGAATTTGCAAAAGTAACTCCCCCTCATTGAAAAATATGCTATTGTTAATATATGAAAATGAATAAAAAAAAGAAGTGACAAAAGATGAATAGAGACGAAAAGTTTATGAAGGAAGCATTAGAAGAAGCGAAAAAAGCTGCTTTACGAAATGAAGTACCGATTGGGGCAGTTATCGTTTATAACGATGACATTATTGCCAGAGGCTCTAATATTCGTGAGGAAAGTGAAACTACTTTATCCCATGCAGAACTAGTAGCAATAGAACAAGCAAATAAAGTAGTTGGTAGTTGGCGTTTAGAGGGTTGTACATTATATGTCACATTAGAACCGTGTGTCATGTGTGCTGGTGCTATTGTTCAATCCCGAATAAAACGAGTTGTATACGGTGCGATAGATCCAAAAGGTGGTTGCGCTGGTACATTAATGAATTTACTTAATGAATCTAGATTTAATCACCAAGTCGAAGTCACCTCAGGTGTATTAGAAGAAAATTGTCGTGTTTTGTTGCAAAACTTTTTTAAACAATTACGTAAGAAAAAAACGTCGTATTAATGATAACGACGTTTTTTCTGAGCTCTTTTTCGATAAGTAATCCAAGGGAAAATAAGGCCTTTATTTTTTTCATTTCTTCTTTTTTCTTCTCTTAAATATCGCTGTTGTTCTCTGTAATTCATTTCACGGAGTGCCTCTTTACGTTTTTGGCCAGATGCAATTGCATAGACAAAAATAACGACAGGTAAAGCAAGGCTTAATAGAAGCAAATGTGAAAAACTAATTTCCACTGCTGGGACATATTCTTTTAAAAAAATTGGTCCAACAGCAACTAAAGAAAATGCACTTGCTCCATAAACGAGCGCCATGAATGAAATGCTAGACAATGGTAAAAGGGAGAATAAAATAGATCCAAGCACTCCACCTATAACACAACATGCTGCTAAAATAGCTGCGGTTGGAATTAGCATCTGATCTCCAAACATGAGACTTTCTCCATTCACTAAAAACAAATCAAATTGGTAGGAACCTAATAGAATAAGTCCGATAAACACTCCTGTAATAACAAGGATTAGTAAACCTGTTGCAATTATATTGAACACAATTTGAATGGAGTATAAAATTGTACGACCAGCGAATCGAAATATAGCAAATTTAGATAAAAAGACAAAAATACCAAGAATTAAAAATAAGGCGATAAATCCTATAAGATAAATACTATAATCAACGAGTGCTTCTGCAAATTGTCCTGCCATTTATGTAACTCCTTTTTAAATTTCCGAGATGTTTTTTAGTTTAGCAAACATTAAGTATTGTGAATATAGTTTTTGTGAAAAATAATACTTTAGTGTGATATGAAATAGGATGGATTGGATATTTATAAGTATATTTCATAAGAGTAAATAAGTGGAATAAGGTGGGTTGTTTTTATTCATTGCATTTTATCATTCAAACACGTATAATAATAAATGCCGTGCTAGGTGGGGAGGTAGCGGTGCCCTATCACTTGCAATCCGCTATAGCAAGACTGAATCCCCTTCTTAGGTATGGCGACTTTATGGTCTGTCTTAAGGAATTAGTGTTGACGTATAGATCTCACGCAACAGGAACCCATGAACCCTGTCAGGTCCGGAAGGAAGCAGCAGTAAGTGGTCATTCTTGTGTGCCGTGGGGCAACCTAGACCGAGCTATGCACTTAAGCAACGCATAGGGACGTCATATCGATGTTGGGTGCACGGCTTTTATATTTAAAAGCCGAAGGAAAAGTTAGGAGTACCTAGCTTTATATATGTTAAAAGACTTTCGTATGTTATACGGAAGTTTTTTTTGTTATGCATTTGAAAATCCCTGGCTCTGCTGGGGGTTCTGGATAGCTTTTAGAGTGATATTAAAAATGCCTCCTATCGTGATAAAGTTGCAAGAATACAGGTCGAAGTTGCAAGAATACAGGTCGAAGTTGCAAGAATACGAGGCGAAGTTGCAAGAATACGAGGCGAAGTTGCAAGAATACGAGGCGAAGTTGCAAGAATACGAGGCGAAGTTGCAAGAATACGACGTGAAGTTGCAAGAATACGCCGTGAAGTTGCAAGAATACGCCGTGAAGTTGCAAGAATACGCCTCAAAAAAACTACGAGAATGCAACGACAAAGCCCAATCACCTCCCCCACAAGAAACAGGAAGTTATGATTAAGAACAATCTTTGTAAAATCGACATAAAAAGAGCTAAGCATGTTGATATGCTTAGCTCCTTATTTATATTCTTAACGTAGCCCGAGATTTTTCTCAGCTTCTGCTACTATTTCTTCTAATAATTCGGGATGATCCACTAGTTTCTTGCCGTAAGAAGGAATCATTTCTTTAATTTTATCTTCCCATTGAGGCATTTTTTCTGGGAAACATTTTTCAATAACATCCAACATAACTTTAACAGCTGTGGAAGCCCCAGGAGAAGCCCCTAATAATGCAGAAATAGATCCATCCATACTTGTTACGACTTCTGTACCGAATTGTAATGTTCCTTTTCCATTTTCTTCTGTATCTTTAATTACTTGTACACGTTGTCCAGCTACGATGAAATCCCAATCTTCGCTTTTAGCATTTGGAATAAATTGACGTAACTCTTCCATACGTTGTTCTTTCGATAACATTAATTGCTGAACTAAATATTTTGTTAAAGACATTTCTTTCGCACCAGCAGCAAGCATTGTGAATACGTTATTCGGCTTCACAGACGTAATTAAATCCATATTTGAACCAGTCTTTAAAAACTTCGGTGAAAAACCAGCAAAAGGTCCGAATAATAATGACTTTTCATTATCGATATATCGAGTATCTAAGTGTGGTACGGACATTGGTGGTGCACCAACTGCTGCCTTTCCGTAAACTTTTGCATGGTGTTGTTCCACCACTTCAGGGTTTTTACAAACCATGAAAATACCACTAACAGGGAATCCCCCGATTTGTTTACTTTCTGGAATACTAGATTTTTGTAGTAAATGTAGACTTCCCCCACCAGCTCCGATAAATACGAAGTTAGCACGGTGTTTTTCTACCTTACCTGTTTGTGCATTTTTCACTTTTACTTCCCAAAGTCCTTCAGGAGTACGCTTAACATTGTTCACTGTATGATTGTAGTGCATTGCAACATCTTGATTTTCTAAATGATCTATTAACATGCGTGTTAAATTACCGAAGTTGACATCTGTTCCATTATCTACTTTTGTAGCAGCAATTCGGTCATTTATATCACGGTTTTGCATCATTAATGGAATCCATTCTTTTAATGTTTCAGCATCATCTGCAAACTTCATGTTTTTAAACAATGGATTCTCCTTCATCGCTTCAAAGCGACGTTTTAAATAATCAATATTTTCTTCCCCTTGTACCATGCTCATATGTGGTAATGGCATAATAAAATCTTCAGGGTTTTTAATTAATTGTTGCTTCACTAAATAAGACCAAAATTGTAATGAAACTTGGAATTGCTCATTTACATTAATCGCTTTGGAAATATCGACCGTGCCATCTGCATTTTCCTTTGTGTAGTTTAATTCACAAAGAGCAGCATGACCTGTTCCAGCGTTATTTAATTCATGAGAACTCTCTTCTCCAGGTTTGTCGAGCTTTTCGAACACTTGAATATCCCATTCAGGAATTAATTCTTTTAAAAGGGTTCCAAGCGTCGCACTCATAATTCCAGCGCCGATTAGGATAACGTCAGTTTTTGATTCATAATTACTCATAGTCGTCACCATATCCTTATCTTTTAGATTTTTTTAGAAAATTGTGCACACAAGATTAAGCGCCACTTCCTTAAAAGGACGCAAATTGCCGCAAATTTCTCTTAATTTTTTAATACTATATCTATACCATTAAATAGTGTAACATAATTCAAAATTACTTTACATTAACATGTATCTTATTATAATAATTTTATAATAAACTCGACTAGTTGTCATATAAAGAATGTGAAATGTAGAACATAGACCTTTAGAAGTAACAAATAGCACATAATTTGCGTAAATGTTACAATATGTGTACGGATTTTTAGCTAAATTTTCTATGAAAATAGAAGGAAAAGTGGAGGACAATCAGTCAATGTATAATGATATCGTCATAATAGGTAGTACAAATATGGATTTAGTAATTAATGTCAAGGAGCGTCCAGCTGCTGGAGAAACTGTATTAGGTGATCGTTTATTTACAAACCCTGGTGGAAAAGGAGCCAACCAAGCATATTCTTGTGCGAATGTAGGTGGAGATATTGCCATGATTAGTGCTGTTGGGGATGATGTTTTTGGTGAACAGTTATTACATAATTTGGAAAAAGTCGGGGTACATACAGCATGTATCAAACAAATCCCTAATGAATCTTCAGGTGTAGCGCTTATTACGGTAGATGAAAATGGAGAAAATAGTATTATCGTTGCACCTGCGGCAAATAGAGAAGTAACTCCAGCACTCATTGAAGAGTATGAAGCTAATATAAAAAATGCAAAAGCAATTTTAATACAATTGGAAATACCTTTTGAAACTGTAGAGTTGTCTGTTAAATTGGCGAAAAAACATGACGTGTTAGTCTTTTTAGATCCAGCTCCTGCAAGAGAGTTGCCACAGAAAGTACTAGAAAATGTCGATTATATTTTACCAAATGAAACAGAATTAGCGCAAATTACCAATATGGAAGTAAAAGATAAAAATACTGCGATAGAAGCGAGTAAAAAACTACTGGCACAAGGTGTCAAAACAGTAATTGCAAAACTAGGAAAAGATGGTGTCGTGATTTGTTCTAATGACAATGAAATATACATTCCTGGTGAAAAAGTATCCGCAGTAGATACGACAGGTGCGGGAGATGCATTTGCCGGTGCATTCATCTCACAAATTGTTGCTGGTAAAACGGTAGAAGAAAGTGTTTCCTATGCCAATATTGTCGGTGCATTAACAGTGACAAAAGTTGGTGCACAAGCAGCAATGCCTACGAAAGAAATGGTAGAAAACTTTATGAAAGAGAGAGCATAAGTAAAATGAAAAAAATAATTTTAGATGTAGACACAGGAATTGATGATGCATTAGCAATTGCTTATGCAACAAAATCAAAAGATTTGGATGTTTTAGGATTAACAACGACGTTTGGAAATGTACAAGTGAAAGATGCTACAAGAAATACACAATTTATTTTACAAATGTTAGAAAAGGACATTCCTGTTTATGAAGGTTCGGATAGACCATTAAACCAACAAGAGCCATATTTAGCAGTGGCACAAAAAGTGCATGGTAATGATGGATTAGCGAATAAATTAGAAGCATATGATGTCGTTACAGAAGAAAAACAAACAGGAGAGGCGATTTCTTTCATCATTGATAAAGTAAAGAAGTATCCAAATGAAGTAACATTAATTTTTGTTGGGCCATTAACGAACTTAGCGAAAGTATATGAACAAGCTCCTGAGGTTGCCACACTCGTCAAAGAAATTATTGTTATGGGTGGTGCTGTTACAGTACCTGGAAATGTTCGCTCACATGCGGAAGCAAATATATTTTCTGACCCTGAAGCGGCAAAACGTGTTTTACAGTCGGATTTGCCAATTACATTAGTCGGTTTAGATGTTACAATGCAAACACTGTTGTCACGTGATGAAGTGAAAAGATGGGAAAAAACAGATTCGGAGGCTTCGAAATTTTTTGCTAATATAACAAATTATTATATTGATTTTTATGAAAGTTTCCGTCCTGGGATAGGTGGTTGTGGTTTACACGACCCATTAGCCATTGGTAGAGCAATTGATCCAACGTTCGTTCAAACGAGAGCGATGAATGTAGATGTTCATTTAGATGAAGCATTACGTGGAAATACATTTGAAACAGAAAAAACAACCAAAAATACATCTGTCTGTTTAGAAGTAGATGTTCAGCGATTTTTAGATCATTTTGTACAGACGATAAATTTTTGAGTATAAAGTTAACAGCAACTTCACTTTGAGGTTGCTGTTTTTTATAAATATTACAGTGAAAATTACATATACAATTTGAATCCGATTTATAAAAGATACGTCAATCGTACTATTGAGTGAAAAAGGTTAAGTATGATACGGTATTTTATGTAAGCGTATTCAATGAAAAGAAGGAGGAATATAATGAGAAATCGTGTATGCAAATTAGGGAGTATAATTGCAACGATCATGTTATTATTTTTCAGTTTTTCACAAAATATAACATACGCACAAACAAATACTGAAGGTGATCCACCTGATAATCCCGGTGTCAAAGAGGAACAAACAGACATAGGAGAAAAAGGGATGGTCGTAACTGCTCATCCAGAAGCGACTGAAATCGGAGCAGAGGTGTTAAGACAGGGTGGAAATGCAATGGATGCTGCCGCTGCTATTCAACTGGCATTGAATGTTGTTGAACCACAAATGTCAGGTATTGGTGGTGGAGGATTTATAATGTATTATGATGCGGAAACGAAGGAAGTATTTGTTTTAAATAGTAGAGAGAAGGCACCAGGTGGGGCGACAGAAGATATGTTTATTGATCCAGAAACTGGTGACCCATTTCCTTTTGCAGATAGAGTAGAGAGTGGATTATCTGTAGGAGTACCTGGAACTTTAAAAGGTTTGGAAGATGGTTTAAAAGAGTGGGGAACGATGTCTTTAGAAGAGTTAATCGATCCAGCAATTGAATTGGCCGAAGAAGGACACAATGTTAACTGGGCATTAGCAAATGCGATTGAGAGTAATGCAACAAAACTGTCTAAAACAGAAGCGGGCAAAGTATTTGTACCAAATGGACAACCTTTAAAAGAAGGAGACTTATTGGTACAAGAAGATTTAGCTAAAACTTTTAAACTAATTAAGGAAAAAGGAACAGATGTTTTTTATAATGGAGAAATTGCACAATCTTTAGTAGATGAAGTGCAAGACAATGGCGGTTCTATGGATATGCAAGATTTAAAACAATATAGTACAGATATGGAAACACCAGTAAAAGGAAATTATAAAGGGTATGATATTTATTCCATGCCTCCTCCAAGTTCAGGAGGTTTAGTCGTTATTCAATTATTATCTATGTTCGAACAATTAGATTTAACGCAGTGGGATATTCGTTCTACTGAAAAATATCATCATTTAGTGGAAGCATATCATTTAGCTTATGCAGACCGTGGACAGTATATGGGAGATGAAAATTATATTGACGTTCCAAAAAACGGGTTGATACATCCAGAATATATTGCAAAACGAATTGCTTTAATTGATCCGAATAAAGCTAATGATAATGTGGAGCCAGGGAATCCTTGTGAATTTGAAACAGAGGAAATAGATGACGTGTGTGCAGATTATGCTTCGGTAGAGGATGAAAGTAAACAAGGTGAGGAGGGGTCTACAGAAGAAACGGAATTGAATGGTGAGGAAGATGAAAAAGAAGAAGCACAAGAAACAAAAGGAGAATATGATCAAGAGGAAAATGAAGAAGCTACAAACGATGGTGAAATAAGTGTTGAAAATAATGTGGAAGAAGAGGAAGGACGGGTAGAAGGGGAAACGACACATTTCACAGTAGCAGATCAGTGGGGAAATATGGTTTCATTTACAACGACAATTGAACAAGTATTTGGTTCAGGTATGATGGTTCCCGGATACGGGGTCATGTTAAATAATGAATTAACTGATTTTGATGCAACACCAGGTGGTGCTAACCAAGTGGAGCCGAATAAACGTCCATTAAGTAGTATGAGTCCGACAATCGTATTGAAAGATGGAGAACCATTTATGACTGTGGGCTCGCCAGGGGGAACGACAATTATTACGTCTGTTGCTCAAGTTATTTTAAATGTAATTGGTTATGATCAAGAATTAAAAGATGCGATTGAAGAACCAAGGTTATTTTCTAGTGCATATCCATCCATTCGTTGGGAGTACGGTGTTCCAGGTGATGTAAGAGAAAAAATGATTGAGATGGGCCATGAATGGGAAGAACAAAATTTAGAAATCGGAAACGTAAACAGTTTATTAATAAAGGATAATATGTACTATGGTGCAGCTGATTCTACTAGAGAAGGAGTTGCGATTGGTCTGACAGAGGAAGATTTTGCAGAAGAAATAGATGTAACGAAATTAGAAGAAGCATTAAAAGAGGCCGAAAAGCTAAATAAATCTGATTATACGAAAAAAAGCTGGGAGAAGTTGGACGATGCGATAAAGTCTGCTCAAAACCTATTATCAGATGAACAGAAAACACAAGAAGAAGTGGATGCAACATTAAAAAAGTTAAACGAAGCGATGAATGAACTTGAGAAGAAACAGAAAGATGTAGATAAATCAACATTAGAAAAAGAAGTCAAACAAGCGGAAAAATTAAACGAAGCAGATTACACAAAAGATAGTTGGGACAAGTTTCAAGCAGTATTAAAAAGTGCTCAAACTATTTTATCTAAGGAAAATGCAACGGAAAAAGAAGTAAAGGAAGCATTAACGGCACTTAAAAATTCAGTAAAAGAATTAAAACTGAAAGATAAGAAAGAACCGAATGATGCAAAAGAAATAGGAGAATCAAACACAAATAACAATGAACAAATAATGGATGGAAATAACGCTGAAACAACCATTGTAAAAAATGACAACGATGATACGAATAAGAAAGGTGGAATTTTACCAAATACAGGAACAGCTATTTTTAATATATTACTGATTGGTGTTGGTCTCCTAATAGTAGGTGTAATTTTATTTGTCATTCGTAAAAGGAAAGTTTCATAAAGTATATTTATTTTAAAACCTAAGATAAAATGTTAGAAATGTTAACTAACGCTTTGTCTTAGGTTTTTTAATATAACAGAATAAAGTAAAATTTCACACAAATAAAATGAATAATATTCTGAAAAATCACTATAATTCTTAATGATTGCCAATTATTTAAAATCTTAGTAGAATGAAAAAACGTGCACAAAAGAATTTTTGAAAGGAATGTAAGCGTTATGATAATGGATTTTTTAAATTGGTTAGTCGGGCCATTAAATGATTTTATATGGACTTATATACTTATCGCTATTTTATTAATTTTAGGCGTGTATTTTACTGTACGAACAAAATTTGTACAAATTCGTTTGTTTAAAGAAATGTTTCGCCTTATTGTAGAGAAGAAAGAAAATGATGATGGAGTTTCGCCATTCCAAGCATTTACGATTAGTGCTGCTTCTCGAGTCGGAACTGGGAACGTAACAGGAGTGGCTCTTGCAATTGGGGTTGGTGGACCTGGAGCTGTTTTTTGGATGTGGATCATCGCTTTAATTGGAATGGCAACCGCATTTATAGAGAGTACATTAGCTCAAGTGTACAAAGTAAAAGATGGTGACACATTCCGTGGTGGACCAGCTTATTACATGGAAAAGGCATTAGGTATGCGTAAACTTGGAATTGTTTTCGCAATTCTGTTAACGTTATCATTTGGATTTATCTTTAATTCCGTTCAATCGAATACAATAAGTCAATCATTTTCAGACGTCTTTGGTATTCCAAATTGGGTAATTGGTTTAATATTAGTCGTATTAACAGGAATTATTATTTTTGGTGGAGTTAAACGTATTGTAAAAGTGACAGAATTAGTCGTACCAATCATGGCGACATTTTATATTTTAATAGCACTCTTTATCGTAGTAATGAATATTTCACAAATTCCCGCTGTTTTTAATTTAATTATCAGTCATGCGTTCGGAATGAAAGAGGTTGTCGGTGGTGGAATTGGTGCAGCAATGATGGAAGGAATTCGTCGTGGATTATTCTCTAATGAAGCAGGAATGGGGAGTGTGCCAAACGCAGCTGCGACAGCAAACGTTTCACACCCTGCAAAACAAGGATTAGTTCAAAGTTTAGGGGTCTTTTTTGATACAATTATGGTCTGTTCGGCAACAGCTTTCATTATTATTTTAGCAGATATTTATGGTACAGGAGAAAAAGATGGTATTCTTTTAACACAAGCTTCTATGGAGTTACATGTCGGAACATGGGCACCATATTTCGTTGCTATTGCGATTCTATTTTTTGCGTTTAGTTCGATTATTGGAAACTATTATTATGGAGAAACGAATATCGAGTTTATTAATGCAAATAAAGCATGGATGAATGTTTATCGTGTATTAGTGTTAGTGATGGTTATGTTCGGTGCATTAGCACAAGTGAGCTTAGTATGGAGCATGGCAGATTTATTTATGGGAATGATGGCAGTAATCAACTTAACGGTCATCGTCTTGTTAGGAAAAGTTGCCTTCAAAGTGTTAGATGATTTTACCGTACAACGTAAAAAAGGGTTAAACCCAGTATTCAAAGCATCGAGTATTCCGGGATTAAAAGGTGCAGAATGTTGGGAAGATAGAAAGTAAATAATTGATGGGGACATCATTAGTTTCTCATTAAAAAAGTCGGTCATGTTTATCACAAAAGATAAACATGACCGATTTTAATTTTGTTGAAATGATAGGAGAATATCATAATTTATTGTGTATTGACCTCCACTCTGTTGGTTGAGGCCGGATCGTGGAACGAGTAGTAGATTTATGGAGCGCCGTAGTTGAATGGGTAATTCCAGTAGAAAGTAATATATGGAAATGTCCTTTTTTCATTGATGATTATGCTCAAAATTACGATTATGAACCAATTGAAATAATGGAAATAGGTTATGATGATTATTTAGTTTTTGAGCTTGATGGTGTTATGAAGGGAAGAAACATTCATACGAGTGAAATATTCATGCCTTAAAAATAAGTTTTTTTACAAGTATTCTTACATCTTTTACGGTATAATAAACGACTAGGTATACGTTTATTAAAGGAGATTGAAACATGAGTACGGACAATTTTTGGCTAGCTTTACCGAAGCCGTTTTTTATATTAGCACCGATGGAAGATGTGACAGATGTAGTGTTTCGTCATGTAGTAGCGAAGGCAGGTCGTCCAGATGTATTTTTTACAGAGTTTGCAAATACGACGAGTTATTGCCATCCAGATGGTACAGAAAGTGTGCGAGGTCGTTTATTATTTACCGAAGACGAGCAACCAATTGTTGCTCATATTTGGGGAGATAACCCGGACTATTTTCGTGAAATGAGCATCGGAATGAAAGAAATGGGCTTTAAAGGTGTCGATATTAATATGGGATGCCCAGTTCAAAACGTAGCGGCGAAAGGCCGTGGTGCAGGCTTAATTAATCATCCGGAACGTGCAGCTGATATTATTCAAGCGGCAAAGGAAGGTGGACTACCAGTAAGTGTGAAAACACGTATAGGTTATACGGAAATAGAGGAATGGCGTACTTGGTTAACACATATTTTACAACAAGATATCGCTAATTTATCTATCCACCTTCGTACACGAAAAGAAATGAGTAAAGTAGCGGCACATTGGGAATTAATTCCGGAAATAAAGCAATTAAGAGATGAAATTGCTCCAAACACTTTACTTACGATTAATGGGGACATCCCTGATCGTCAAACTGGACAGGAGCTGGTTGATAAGTATGGTGTGGACGGAGTAATGATTGGCCGTGGTGTATTTACAAATCCATTCTGTTTTGAAAAAGAACCGAAAGAACATACAGCATTAGAACATTTACAGTTATTAATGTTACAGCTTGATTTACATGATAAATATGAAAAAATTGAACCGAGACCATTTAAACCATTGCTACGATTTTTCAAAATTTATATTCGTGGGTTCCATGGAGCAAGTGAATTGCGTCACCGCTTAATGAGTACAAACTCTACAGACGAAGTGCGACAAATTGTACAACCTTATATGGATGCAGGTATATAAAGAGGTTGCTATCACTTTTCATTAAGTGATAGCAACCTCTCTTTATGTTTCATTTAATTTTTGATAAATGTTTAATAATTGGTTTAATTCTTCTTTCGTTAATTTTATAAACATTTCCTCACGTAATTTATGGCCTTCTTCGTTTGCACGTGTGAGTAAGTTTGTACCTTCTTCTGTAATGTCCAATAAAATAATGCGGCGGTCATTATCATCTAAAGAACGTACTGCTAAACCACGTTTTACTAATTTTTCACATAAATGTGTTACAGTTGGTGGTGTAAGTCCTAGCTCTCTCGCTATTTGAGAAGGGCGTGATTTTCCGTTGGTATATAAGTAGCCAAGTGTTAGAACGTGAGAAACACCTAAGTCTTCATTAAATGTTTTGTTCCATTGAACGATTAAACCGTTCGTAAATTTATCCATATTGTGTAAGATTTTGAAAACCGTTTGATCTTGCAATGCCTTCCCTCCTCTACCACCTAATTATAACAAGTTTTGTAAATTGATTCTATTTACCTTACTGCGCAGAAAACCCACCGTCAATGACAATCTCAGCTCCAGTAATATAACTAGAATCATCAGAAGCTAAAAATAGTGCTGCTTTTGCAATATCTTCTGGCTGCCCTAAACGTTGTAAAGGAGTCGCTTGAATAAGTTGATTTAATAAATCTTTTGATGTACTTAAGCCTTGTGTCATCGGTGTTTCAATAATACCTGGGAATAATGCATTCACACGAACACCTTGACGACCGAATTGTGTTGCCGCTGCTTTGGAAATAGCACGAACAGCCCCTTTGGATGCAGAATAATGGTTAAAACCTTGTCCAATTTGTGCTGTATAGGATGAAATGTTCACGATAGAACCTTTTCCTTGTTCCGCCATAATTGGTGCGATATGTTTCATGCCTGCAAATGGTCCGAATCCATTGATCGCCATCATAAAATCCCAATCTTCTTTATTAATTTCTGTATACGGTTTTTCTGAAGAAACACCAGCATTGTTAACTAAAATATCAATTGAACCGAACCTTTCTTTTACATCATGTGCGAATGTTTTCCAAGCTTCGTCTGAAGAAACATCTAGTTTCATGCCGTGAACATTTTCTTTTTCACTCGCTTTTGCTAATGCCTCTTCATTAATATCTGCAGCAATTACGGTTGCACCTTCTGCACGAAATACATCGACCATGCCAGCGCCAATTCCTGAAGCACCACCTGTTATAATTGCTACTTTTCCATCTAATTTACCCATGTAAATCGCTCCTTTTATTGTGATTTATCTTAATTTAATGGAACCACCATCTACCATAAATGTTTGTCCTGTAATATAATTTGCATCATCACTTGCTAGAAATACTGCTGTACGTCCTATATCTTTTTCTGGATCTCCTAAACGTCGTAATGGAATTCCTTGAATCATTTGATCGTATAAATCTTTTGCTCCTTCACGCCATTGTTCGACACCTGGTGTTAATGCAATCGGAGAGATTAAATTGACATTAATCCCTTCTGGTCCCCATTCATTTGCAGCTACACGTGAAACCGCACGAATTGCTTCTTTTGCCGCCGCGTAAGATGTTTGTGTTGGTTGTCCATTTAATCCTGCCCCAGATGCAAAATTAATTACCTTTCCTTTTGTTTCCTTTAAATGTGGGTATGCGGCTTGCATAAAGTGAACAGTTGGATAAAAGCCTGTATTAAACGATAAATCAAACATCTCTTGTGTTGTTTCCATAAAATCCGCTTGACGTGAAACGTGTGCATTGTTTACTAAAATATCTAGCTTTCCAAATTTATCCATCACAGCCTGAACTATTTCATTTGCACTTTCTTGTTTAGAAATATCTTTTATGAATAACATTCCTTCTGTAAAAGCGTTAACTTCATCTAATGTTTCCTTCCCTTTTTCTTCGTTGACATCGACAATTGCAACATGTGCCCCTTCTTTTGACATCGCATGTGCAATACCTCGGCCAATACCTGAGGCACTTCCAGTGACGATTGCAACTTTACCATCTAATCTCATCATAAATTTACTCCTTTTATTTTATGTTCCAATTGTAAAAATTTTTGCTATAGCTTCTTTAAACAATTCAATGTAACCAAATGATAATACTTACTTTCATTCAGCCCACCATAATGTATCGGAACAAAATAATTCAATCATCATGAAAAGACATTTTAATTTTTCGACATGTCTCTAAAGTCTGGGATGGTAGGGTTACCTAAATAATGACCACCTTCTACTTGAATGGTCTGTCCAGTAATAAATTTAGCTTCATCGGATGCTAAAAATAAGACAGTATATCCTATATCATCTGCTTCACCGTGATATGGTAAAGCATTGTATTTTGCAAATGTATTTAATAATTCTTTTGACATATTTCGTTTTGCAGCAGGCGTTAAAATTAATCCCGGTGCAACTGCATTACAACGAATATTATCTTTTCCATATTGTGTGGCTACATATTTTGTTAAATTGACAACAGCAGCTTTGGATGCGCCATATGCAACACGAATTGCATCACTAGCAAATGCTGCCATGGAAGCAGTATTAATAATGGAACCACCACCAGCTTCAATCATGTGCGGAATAGCGTATTTACATCCTTGCAGGACACTTTTTAAATTAACATTCAATAAACGGTCCCATTCCTCTAAGTCAATATGAACGACATCTAAGTCTTTTTGAATGTTTGTTAATCCAACATTATTAAAAAGAATATTAATCTTACCGAATGTTTTTATAGTGAAATTAATTGCTGATTTGATGGATTCACCATCTGCAGCATCTAAGAAAATTGCTGCCGCTTCTCCACCTTGTGCATTAATTTCTGCTGCAGCTTTTTTAGCTCCTTCTTCATTAAAATCTGCTAGGACGACTTTAGCCCCTTCTTTTGCTAACAATTTTGCAGAAGCGAGCCCAATTCCAGAAGCACTTCCTGTTAATAACGCTACTTTTTGATCAACTCTACCCATATTTACCACCCTTCATATATTTCAATTTAGAAATAGTTAGACGTCTAACTATTTACAACTTAATGATACGATAGTTCCCTTTTCTTTTCAAAAAATATGCCTATAGTACTGGCTACAATTAAAGTTTACAGAATATGCTATGGATAACTTAATAGTGAATGACTAAAAGTACAGAAGTAGTTGTGATTGTGAAGTATGGTTGGATAAATCCTTCTTATTATGATGATCAAGTAAGAAAAATATAATTGGTGCATATAAACAGTCTTTTATTTAGTTTTCTTCTTCCCTTTTTATGTACCACGAAAAATGGGTATTAAAACTATTGCATATTTTCTTATAGGAAAAGAATTTTATGTTAAGATAGTAGTATAAGGACTATGGGCAAATAGGTAGAAGGATTTTTTAAGGATAAAGGGGTATGCTCATTGAAGAAGTTTTATCTTATATCGTTTGTCTGTTTGATTTTTATGACAGGATGTTCAAACGATGTTGTTGCAAAATTACACTTAACGAAAATAGATGTTAGTGAAGAAACAGAGATAAGAAAACCGATGCAAGTCGTAATTGACCATTTAGAAGCGGCAGAAAATGACTTTGAAAAAAATGATTATGTATCGCTTTATGAAGAAGATGGTACGACTGTTACACATATTAATGGTAAGCGAATTGAAAATTTAAAATTTCTAGATATGACAGTATATGAAGTACGCTATGAATTTTCAGATCAAATAGATGATGCGAGACCAGATGAAGACTTATTAATCCGTGCCCATTATTTTGTAAAGCCAAATAAACATAATCGTACGAAAGAGGCTTTAGAAGAAACGTTATCAGAACGATTCGAACAAATTGATACACATCGTAAATTTTGGGTTGATGAAACGGGGATCATCTTTTATGAATATACACCAAATGGTCAAATTCGTATTATGATTGAAGACCGTGAATTGTTTGAACAGGAGTTAATTACGAGAGAATAGTTGATAGGAATAGGGATTTCAGCTGTTATATGCCGAAATCCCTTCTTTTATTTTTGATGTAATTGACGGTGTAAGTCTTTTACGATGTTAGCTAATGAATTAACAGGTCCAACTACTTCTGCATCACGAATAACATCTTGAATCGGCAAATTTTTAACGGGACTCGGTGCGACTCCGAATTCTGTTAACCATTCTGCTAATTGTTCAGATGAACTAGCATACACGATTTTACCTAATCCGACCCAACCATGAGCTGCTGCACACATTGGACAATGTTCGCCAGAAGTATATACAGTAGCTAATGTACGCTCTTCTTCTGTCATATTGTTTGCCGCCCATCTAGCTATTGCAAACTCAGGATGTTGTGTATGGTCACCACCTGCTACGTGATTGTGGTCTTCAAATAATACTTCACCATCTTTTGAAACGAGTACAGAACCAAATGGTTCATCTCCTTTTTCAAGTGCTATTTTTGCTAATTGAACAGAGCGTTCTAAAAATGTGAAATCTGTTTCAGTAATCATTATTTTTTCCCCTTTACATAATGATAAGATGTTATGTACATTGTATCATATTATAAATTATTGTTAGTTGTCATGATGGGACAAGCCGATATATAAAAGGACCTAAAATTTCAATTTTAGTAGTCTGAGATCGGAGAAAAATGAGTATATTTTACCTTTTATATAGAAAATTTTAACATATATGAATATAATATTGGATAACGCACTATATAGATAAAATGATTGCAAAGGTAGGAGATAGTATGAGAGTAGGAATTGATTTAGGAACTACTAATTCGGCTGTCGCATATATGAACGAACATGGTGTCGCAGAGATATTAACGAATTGTGAGGGAGAAAGAACAACTCCGTCGGTAATATTAATGGAAGGTGATAAGGCTATTGTTGGAGAGGTAGCTAAGGAAGCGTCTGTGACACAAGTTGATGATACGATTCAATTTGTGAAACGACAAATGGGAAATCCAAGTTTTAAAATACCATTGCCTGGTTCAGATAAAATGATTAATGCGGTAGAAGCATCAGCAATCATATTGAAGAAATTGGTACAAGATGCTGAGCAGGAGTTATCAGAAGAAATTCATGATGTCGTTATAACAGTCCCTGCTTACTTTGATGATGCAAAGCGTAACGCTACGATAGAAGCGGCAGAAATGCTCGGGTTAAATGTGTTGAAAATAATTAACGAGCCTACATCAGCAGCATTAGCTTATTATCATTTAGATAATGAAATGAAAGACCAAAATGTTGCGATTTATGATTTAGGTGGCGGTACATTTGATGTAAGTATCGTGAATATTACGAACAATGAAATTAAAGTGTTATCGACAGACGGGGATTCTAATTTAGGTGGTTTTGATTTTGATAACGCTATTGTTGATCATGTTATTAATGTGTTTGAAGATGAAACAGGTGTTGACTTATATGATGACGACGATGCAATGCAAGAACTAAGGGAAAATGCTGAAAAATGTAAGAGATCCTTATCGAGAAGAGCGAAGTATGTTGTGCCAGTTTCGTCATCAGGACATTCTTTAAAGGTAGAAATTACAAAAGACTTTTTCAATGAATTAATTAATCCATTACTAAATAGAACGAAAATTGTGATGGAAGATACAGTACGAGAGGCAAATTTAACGTGGAACGATATCGATAAAGTATTATTAGTAGGTGGTTCTACTAGAGTGCCAATGATTACAGAAATGATTGAATCATTTACAGGGATTAGTCCTTCTAAGGAATTAAATCCAGATGAAGTAGTAGCGTTAGGAGCTGCTGTACAAGCATCTCTCATAGATATGGGTGAGATCGAAACAACTAGACAAAATATTATTGTAAAAGATGTTAATTCACATAGTTTAGGTACAATAACGACAGATGAGGGTATAGAAATAAACGCCATAATTTTACATAGAAATACGGAAATACCGTGTTCTTCCTCGCAAGTCTTTTATACAGTAGCGGACAACCAAGAAGCAATTAGAATGCGTATTACAGAAGGGGAAGATACAGATCCAGAATATGTACATATTATTGGAACTAGTGTATTAGATTTACCACCGGGCTTGCCGGCAGATTCGCCTATTAGAATTACCATTTCTTATGACAAAAATGGAATTGTAAATGTAGTAGCAGAAGATGTAACGAACAACAAAGACTTAGGAGAAATGGTGATAGAACGTCAATCAAATATTACTCAAGTAGAAATGGAAAAGAAAAAAGAAGTAATATTAGCAATAGAGGTGGAATAAATTGATTAATTATTATGAAGTATTAGGCTTAAACATGGATGCTTCGGCAAATGAAATTCAAGAGAGAGTCATTGCAGAAATTAATAAGTGGAGAAAAAGAGTAAATGCACCAAATCCACAAAAACAAAGAGAAGCATCAGAAATGATGGAGCTTATGCAAGAAATTCAAGATACCTTGTTAGATGAAAATAGACGTGTTGCGTATGATGCAGATTTAATGGAACAAGAAAGAGAGGCTAATAACGCACAACAAGCGCAAGGAGCACAAGAAGCACAGGCTTCTGACCATGACAGGCATATTGATGAACTGTATAAGCGTTTTGATTTTCATTATGACCAGCAAAATTATGGTGATGCGATTGAGGTTGCCAAACAGCTAGTAAGGGAGTTACCAAATAACCCTTATGCATGGCATAAACTAGCCATTGCAAACTACTCTTGGGATAATTTTGCATCTGCTAGATATGAAATAGAACACGCTATTTCTTTAAAAGAAAATGAAGCACATCATCATTATACTGCGAGTGTAATTTACCATGATTCTACAGATATGAATTATCAAGAAAGACTAAAGAGATCGATAGAATTTCTGAATAAAGCGTTAAGTATAGAGCCAAATAATGTACTATATCGAACAGAAAGCGCACGTTATTCTTTTATTCAAGGATATTATCAAGATTCGATTAACTTATTAGAGAATATGGTAAAAGAAGGAACTATAACTGAGAATGGGGAACAAATTTTAGCTTCTTCCTATGTAAAAAAAGTTCAAAACGAATGTGCAACACAGGTGAATTACAGTAATGGAGGCCATGAATTCTACTTCACAAGTAAAGACTTAATTCATACAGCTTTACAAACTTTAGGACATGCACTCAATTTCGCCAAGGATAACGAGACGAGAAACGATGTACTTCATCTTCATCAGCTTGCTGAAGGATCATTAAAATATACATATAATTTTAAATTTTTAATTTTAATTATAATTGGTGCTATATGGTTTTTAAATGCACTAGGTGATTTTAGTATCATTGCAATGGCTATATCTGGTGGACTTACTTATCTTGGTTGGGTTAAATTTAGACAGCCAATATATGTAAAAAACAAAAAGTTCGTGGATAAATTGCCAACTAGTTAACAAAAAAGAGATTAGGACAAAACAAAAAGGTAGATATGAAATATACATAGTAGTAACAAACGTGTCATGCGGATTCTCTTATATGGTGTAAGTAATATGAAGAGATGGCTAGTATGGTAATTACTATGTTATTTCATCTTCCTACATATGAGTGTCCTAGTCTCTTTATTTTATAAGGAAACAATATAGGAGTGATTTATTTGTTCCAAGGACAAGAAAGTAAAGTACAAGAAATAAAAAATCAATTGAATGTGCAACGAGATAATAACAATGATATAACACAGTATTTAAAAGATGTTTCTAAAAGTAAAGAATTACGTCAAGATATAGAAGCACAAATTTATATTGCTGAAGAGTTTTTGAATCTTGGATTAGTAGATGAAGCTGAAACTTTATGTAAAAGGTTAATGCGAAGAAGACCGAATGATATGAATGTACAAGCATTGCATGTGAAGATTCGTAATACAACTATCGAGCAAAATACAGATAGTCTTACTCCATTGGAAAGAAACCGAAGAGTGGTAGAACGGATCGTCAAAAACGTGGAACAAAAGATAACAGGCTTACAACCACTTATTCAATTACTATCTAATATGTTACAGAAATCTTTATTAAATGAGCAACAATTACTTGCCTATAAAGATGTAATTTTATTATCTAGTAAACCGAGCCAAGGTGTGAAAACAACTATAAAAACATTTTTTGAACAAGCTTATTCCTATAAATTAATAAATAAAAAGGAAATAGAGGTCATCGATTTAGCTCAATACAGCCATGAAGGTAGCAATATGTTACATTCCTTTTTATTAGATATGTACCATGCCTTTCATCATGATAGTCAGGTCACGGTATTTAAAAACATCGACCAATGTCCACAAGACTTATATTTACAAATGAACCAATTAGTTTCTGAAGGATGTATTAAGTTAGATGGGCGTTATAGTTACCGAAATGGTACATTACAAAAAGTCGAAGGTGTACTTATTAGTGAAAGTTTTAATGCAATAGAAGCAAAAGAGCAATTTCTTATTTTCCATACAAACCGTACATTAGATGATGCATTAAAAATATTTACGAGTACAAGCCAAGCGAAAATAAAAACTTTATATGAAATAGAATCTTTATCCAACGATGAAAGTTTAAAGTTATTCAAGATGTTTTTTGATCATTATTTAAAATTATCTCGAAATAACTTAGGAATCGACCTTTCTATAGATTTACAAACATTCCAATCTATTGCATCTTCTACTTTTAAAGCGGGTGGGGCAGTTTCTTTAAACGATTTTGCCTATCAAGTTTTTGAAAAAATAAATGATTATTTTATTCAACATGTAGATCAAGTGAAAGACCAGTGGGAACTTGTTTATGATATGGAAAAGGTATGTATTAAAAATGAACAGAATCATATCCCTCTTTTCATGCCACAAGGTAAAGGGAAAAGTTTACAAAAAATTGAAGAAGAAATAGCTTCTTTAATAGGTTTAGAAGAAGTAAAACAGTCATTAATGGAATTGAAGTTTTATTTAGAGAATCGTACGAAACGTATAGAACGAGGTCTTGATTCTGATTTAATATCCATGCATATTTTATTTAAAGGAAATCCAGGTACAGGTAAAACGATGGTAGCAAGGAAGTTGGCACAATATTTAAAGGCTATTGATTACTTATCTGAAGGACAACTAGTAGAAGTTGATCGTTCTGGACTTGTTGGAGAATATATTGGACATACTGCGACAAAAACAATGGGCAAAGTGGAAGCAGCAATGGGTGGAGTATTATTTATTGATGAAGCGTATGCACTTGCAAGAGGAGGAGAAAATGACTTTGGTCAAGAAGCCATTGATACTTTAGTAAAGGCAATGGATGATTATCGCGGCAAATTTGTTGTCATTTTTGCAGGTTATCCAGAAGAGATGGATGAATTAATGGAAATGAATCCAGGTTTACAATCGAGAATTTCACATAACTTCTTTTTTAGTGATTACTCTACTGCACAACTTATTGAAATAGCAACGTTAGTAGCTAACAACCAAGGTTATATGATTGATTCTAAAGTAAAAGAAATGCTTCCATCCTATTTTGAAAGATATCAAATAAAAGGTAAAACAGATAGTGGAAATGGAAGGCTAGCTCGAAGAATCGTGGAGGAAGCGATAACGAAACAATCTGTGCGTCTCATGCAGAATGACACATTAACAGAAGATGATTTAAATGTGTTAATAATGGATGATTTCGGCCTAGAAGAAGAGGAACCATTTGATTTAGAACAAGCGCTACAACCTATCATAGGGTTAGATCATGTAAAAGAAATGGTACGCACTCTATATCGTCAAGAGTTAATTAATAAAAAACGAAAAGAAATGAACCCTGTTTTTAACCATGAGCAATCATTGAACTTCATTTTTACCGGTAATCCTGGTACAGGAAAAACAACGATTGCCCGGGTAATTGCAGATTTATTTAAGAGTATTGATATAATAAAACGCGGGCATTTGGTAGAGGTATCCAGATCTGATTTAGTTTCGGGATATATTGGTCAAACAGCGATAAAAACGGAAAAAGTTTTCCGTAAAGCACTAGGTGGTGTTTTATTCATTGATGAAGCCTATTCTTTAGCACAAGGTGGAGAGAACGACTTTGGACAGGAAGCAATAGATACATTAATTAAATTAATAGAAGATTATCGCGGAAATATTGTCGTTATTTTAGCTGGTTACGAACAATCGATGGAGAATTTTTTAGCGATGAACGAAGGGATTCATTCTCGTTTTACGAAGACGCTACATTTTAAGGATTATACGACAGAAGAGTTATTTGCAATTGCATTAAAGGTTATTGCTGATAGTGGCTTCCACTTAAATGAAGCGGGAAATCGTGCTTTGAAGGACTATATTTTTGAATATTGTGTTCATGTAGATGGAAATGGTCGATTTATTCGAAATATGATTGAAGAATTAATTAGGATTCAATCAGATCGTATTTTCATGGACGAAGAAGATGCATTATTAACAATCACGGAAAAAGATGTTTTAACTTATATAACAAAAAATCAGCATACGTAATCTTATAATTAAAGAGGCTGGGACATAAACTAGTCTCAATTAAATAAAAATGCTTGTGTTTATCATTAAAAGATAAACGCAAGCATTTTTTCTATCCTCAGGTGAAAATGTTCCCTTTTCAGTGTTAATGGCGGTGTGTTTTCTTATATTTACCGCCATTAACGCAAATCCCATTTCGTTATGCACGTTTGAGTTTCCTCGAACTGACATTCGAGTGAAACCTAAATTAGCTTTCAAAAATCCAAAAAAAGGCTCTAT
>NZ_JAXHDE010000014.1:0-81773 GCF_037072005.1 Pseudogracilibacillus sp. SO10305
TTAAAAGAATAAATATTTAATGAAGTATACCCGTAAAAGTCAGATAACCTTTACGGGTATATAAGTTTGCGACTACATGATTTTGGTTTTTTTAATCTTGTAATTATCGTCCTAATTAGCATTATATTTTTATACTCGTTTAACGAACTCAATTATTAGAGTGGCAGCATTTGTTGCAGCTACTTCTAGGAATTGTTGGAATGACATTGGTGCCTCTTGGCCAGCAATATCAGATAGTGCTCGTATAACTACAAACGGCACATTATATTGATAACAAACTTGTGCAATCGCAGCTGCTTCCATTTCACATGCAATCATGGTTGGAAATAATTCACGAACCGTTTGTACCTTTGTTTGGTCATTCATAAAGGAATCTCCAGTTGCAATTAGTCCAATTTCTGAACCAATTTCCATTTCTTTTAAAATTATTCGAACTTGACGTACCAATGTTTCGTCCGCCTTAAAAGTTGCAGGCATTTGTGGAACTTGTCCATGTACATAGTCAAATGCTGTTACGTCAACATCATGGTGTACTACAGCATCACTAATAACGACATCTCCTACTTGTAAAGCTTCTGAAAATCCTCCAGCTGAACCAGTGTTAATAACGAATGTTGGTTGATACTTTTCCATTAAAATAGCTGTTGTCATAGCTGCATTTACTTTTCCAATACCTGATTTAACTAAAACGACATCTTTCGTTTCTAATGTACCTTTAATATACATTGTATTTGCAACCGTTTCGATTGTTTGATTTTTAATTTGTTTCTGCAATAATGCAATTTCTTCATCCATTGCACCAATTATTCCAATTGTCATGATGTTCCTCCAATATTATTGTTCAATATTCAATGATTTTAATTTTTCTACTTTAGTCGGTTTCCAACCTTTGTCAATTTCCCATTGTAAATATACTTTATATGCTATGCTTTGATCATTATTTGATACGGTAGCAATCACTTTTTGATCGCCACCATTTCCAACCCAATGTTCGATCATATCATCTTCTTTTAAATCAGTTACATAGGAAATAGCTTTTTTAATTTCTTTACGATCTTCTGATTCATTATCGAAATTAACTGTATGTGTACCAGTTTGATTCGTACCAATTGGCGGCCAATCTGCAACAAATGCTTCTTCAACATTGCCATCTGTTGTAAACATTTCTTCTTTCGTTATATCTGTAGGATAATCTTCCTTTTTCATAATTCCTTCTTTTGCCTCTTCTTTATCCTTTTCTTCATCGTCCGTTTCATTATCTTTTTTATCATCTTTATTTTCATCTGTACTATCTTTTTCATTCGTTTTTTGTTCTTTATCATTCGTTTCAGTCGCAATATTTTCTGTTGTAGGATCATTTTCGTTGCCATCATTTGTTGAACTATCCTTCTTAAATATTAAAGAAATTAATAAAACAACACATAAAATGGCTAGAACGATTAAAACGATTAATTGTATGCGATTATTGCGTCTTTTTGAATGACGATCAACTCTTGATAAATTATTTGGATCTGTCATATGTACTCCCCCAATGTAAAATAGTGTAAAAAAGGTTGGCCCATAATCATGTATTATTTTAACAATATGCGTTGTTAAATGATACCGCGTTTACGTTCCAACCTTTAATATGCTATTGAATGGATACAATTTTTACTTGGATGTCTCCACCTGGTGTTGCAACTGCAACTTCTTCGCCTTCTCCATGACCTAATAAGCTTTTTGCCATCGGTGAATCGTTTGAAATTTTCCCTTCAAATGGATCTGCTTCTGCACTACCAACGATTGTATACGTTTCTTCTTCTCCATCTGGTAATTCAATAAATGTAACTGTTCTTCCTAATGCTACAACATCAGCATCTTCTTCGTCATTTTCAATGATTACTGCATTACGAATCATTTTTTCTAATTGTGCAATACGTGTCTCAACGAATGCCTGTTCTTCTTTTGCAGAATCATACTCGGAGTTTTCCGAAAGGTCACCGAAATCACGTGCTACTTTAATTCGTTCAACGATTTCTTTACGTTTCTCCGTTTTCAAGTAATGTAATTCTGTTTCTAATTTCTCTTTACCTTCTTCAGTCATGTAATAGCTTTTTTCATCTACCATTTTTAGAACACTCCCTAATCTTATCTTTTTATCTTTCTATATTTATATTGTCTTAAAACTATTTCAGAACACTTACGGTCATTCCGTCTCCTATTGGTAGCACGGTTGTATGATATGTTTCTTCTTTCATTAGCCAATGATTAAAAAGATCGATTTTGTTTGCAAGTTTCTGTAATCTTTTCTGTTCTGTTAATGATTGATTAATGACATATCCTTTAAATAATATATTGTCACAAACAATGGTCACATCATTTGAAATGAGCGGTTGAACAAGTTCAAAGAATTTCTTATATTGCCCCTTTGCTGCGTCGATAAAGATAAAATCAAAAGTTATATCTTTCATTTGAAATTCTTTTAATACTTCTAAAGCATCGCCATGAATGACATGAATGTGTTGTTGTTTATTTAACTTCGTAATATTTTCGTTTGCAATACGGACCATTTCATCGTCTCGTTCAATCGTTGTAATCTTGGCTTCTGGATATGCTTCATTTATTTTTAAAGCTGAATAACCAATGGCTGTCCCAATTTCTAAAACTCTTTTTGGTTGTTTCATTCGAATTAATTGTGTTAAAAATTGGATACCATCCTTCTCAATGATTGGAACACGATGTATTGACGCATACTTCTCTAATTCTTTTTCCCAATTTTCACTCGTAGGAATTAATGCTTGGATATAAGTTTTTATTTCATCCATGTTAATATTCATTTTATTTCCGCTCACTCTTTATCTTTCTTTTTCTTGTCATCTTTTTTATTTTCTAAATCGTACCATTCTTGACGGTATTTTTCTTTAATTTTATTATGTTCCTCTAAAGTATCTGCATAGAATGTTTCCCCGTTTGGACGTGAGAAATAAAATAATTTCGTAAAGTCGTCCCCTTCAGGATGTAAAACGGCATCGATTGCTTCCTTACTAGGTGAGGCAATAGGTCCAACAGGAAGGCCGTCAATTACATAAGTGTTATACGGTGTATCTACTTCAATATCATCATATGTAACAACTGCTTTATGTTCAATATTTTTTAATCCGTAAAATGCTGTAATATCACTTTGTAATTTCATATTTTCATCTAAGCGATTTATATATACTTGGGCTACTTTTGGACGATCTTTTTCAAATTTTGATTCTCGTTCAATAACGGAAGCAAGGGTTAGAACTTCATGAATAGTAAAGTCTTTTTCATCCATTGCATCTAATTCATTAATGACTAAATCATTTGTTCGATCTATCATCTGTGTAATTAATTCTTCCGCCGTCACTGCCTCATCGTAAATATCATATGTTCCTGCAAATAAATAACCTTCTAATGCCATATATAAGTCATCATTTAATACCTCATCTGTAATTAAAGAAGGGTATTCCTCCATCATTCTTTCAATAAATGATTTATCTGTTACAGTTCGAATAAAATCTTCCTCTGTAAACTTTAATTTCTTTGACGTAATTTCTGCAATTTGTTCAATATTTCTACCTTCTGGAATCGTTACCCGAAATAACGGTTCTTCTTGCACAGTACCAGTCTGTAGATTATTGGCAATATCGTCCATCGTCATAGACTGATTCAATATATATTCCCCAGCCTGGAAATCACTATAATTTTTAAACTTCACATAAAACTGGAATACACGTTCATTTTTAATTAAATCATTCTCTTTTAAAATCGTAGCAATATTTGATGTAGATGACCCTAATGGAATTTCTATTTCAATGTCCTCTGTAGAATTTTTATCCACAGGTTCAATCGTTGACTTTATATAAAAAAAGCCAAATGCTATAACAGCAATAAATAAAACTGTTAAAGCAGTTAATAAAATAAACACAATTTTTCGCACGGTTTTTGCCTCATTTACAATTTCCTCTATATTTTGCTTCTTACTCATCACGTTTTAACTCCTTTTATCTGTATTTCGTATAAATACAGATAAAATAACTTATTTTACAATAAGTTATTTCCATCATCTAAAACAGTATTTAAAGTCTCTTCTACTAAATCCCACTCAGCATCATCTTCAATTGCGAAAATTTTAAATTGATTCTCATCTTTTTCATCATCTTCATAACGAAATGCAAATACATCTACTTCTTCGTCATCTGATTGTTCTACAGGAATGACGGCAATATACGAATGACCATTCTCTTCGATATCAAATTGTGTTAAAACTTCAAATAAATGTTCTTCCCCATTTTCATCAGGAATTGTAATTCTTTCGTTTGGTTCTAAGCTCATAGTATAACCTCCTAAGGTTGTTGTTCTAAATAATTTTGCAAAATGATGACAGCCGCCATTTTGTCGATTATTTCACTTCGTTTCTTACGACTCACATCACCTTCTAGTAAAACCCTTTCAGCTGCAACTGTCGTTAACCGCTCATCTAATAAATGAACAGGGAGGTTAAATATACGCTCAAGTCTTCGAGCATATATTTGCGATATTTCTCCCCGTTCACCTAATGAGCCATTCATATGTTTTGGTAAGCCGACAACAATTTCGCTTACCTCATGTTGTTCAATAATGTCACTTAATGCTTTATCTGCTGATGACATATCGTTTTCGTCCCAATAGATCGTAGTCAATCCTTGTGCTGTAATTTTTAGTGCATCACTAACAGCAACACCGATTGTTTTTGAGCCTACGTCTAACGATAATATCCTCATTGTTGTTCCTTCTTCAAATCAGCTAAATAAAACTTCACTAATTCCTCGATAATTTCATCCCGCTCTAATTTACGGATAAGATTACGTGCATCTTTATAACGAGGTATATAAGCCGGATCACCTGAAATTAAATAACCAACAATTTGGTTAATTGGATTATATCCCTTTTCCTTTAATGCACTATGAATCGTGAGCAAAGTTTCTTTTATATCTTGATCATACTGATCATCGTGAAAACTAAATTTCATCGTTTTATCAATTGAACTCATCATCAGCACCTCGCTTAACAATTGCTTGTCTACATTTTAACATGAATAGTAAAATTATAATATCTTTTTATGTTATTTTAAATTGTTTTCTACATATGGAAGAACGGTTCCTAATGCATCTTTAATTTTTGATGGATCCTTTCCACCTGCCTGTGCCATATCTGGGCGACCACCGCCACCACCTTGACATTTTTTTGCTGCTTCAGCGATTAATTTTCCAGCATGAAGGCCACGAGCATTTAACTCTTTTGACACACCTGCTATTAACTGTACTTTACCTTTATTTTCTGCCGCTAATAAAATGACACTATTCGGTAATTGCTCTTTTAATGTATCCATCATATTTCGTAATTGATTCATATCTTTTACAATTACTTGTTCTGCTAAAATTTGAACACCTTCGTATGTCGTAATATTGTTTACTAACTCTTTTGTTGTTTCGTTTGATAATTTTTGTTGTAATGAATCGTTTTCTTGTTGTAATTGTTTCATATCATCTAATAATGAATCAACACGTGTTAGAACTTGATCATCTTTTGTTTTTAACTTCGTGCTTAATTTTGTTAAAACATTTAATTTATCTTGCAAGTATTTATACGCTTCTTTACTCGTCACTGCCTCAATTCTTCTCACACCAGCACCGATTCCACTTTCAGAAACAATCTTAAATAAACCGATCTCAGCACTATTATTTACATGACATCCACCACATAATTCCACACTATAATTATCTAATTGCACGACACGGACGATATCACCGTATTTTTCACCGAAAAGTGCCATCGCTCCCATTGCTTTTGCTTCATCAATAGATTTAGATTCAATGACAATAGGGATATTTTCCCATATTTTTTCATTAACGATTTGTTCAATTTGTTCCAAGCTTGTTTTACTTGTCGCTTCAAAATGCGTAAAATCAAAACGTAAGCGATCAGCTCGGACTAATGATCCAGCCTGATGGATATGACTTCCGAGTATATCACGTAATGCTTGGTGTAAAAGGTGTGTAGCAGTATGGTTTTTCTCAATTTGATCTCTAATTTCTTGATTAACTTGCGCCGTTACTACTTCGTCTTTATGCAATGTACCTTCAACAATTTTCACTTGATGTAAATGTTGTCCATTAGGCGTTTTTTGTACGTCTTGAACAATAGCCTTTCCATTCGTACTTTGAATGATACCGTTATCTGCAACTTGCCCACCACTTTCAGCATAAAAAGGTGTTTCTTCTAGGATGATTGACACTTCTTCTCCTTCTGTTGCTTCTGTAACGAAACCATTTTCTGTAATTAAGTTAGAAATAGTTGTGTTTGTTTCAAAAGTATCATAACCAATAAACGTGCTTTTATCATGTATATTTGCTAAAACATCATTTTGGACTTGCATGGAGCTCGTCTGTTCTCTTGCTTCACGTGCTCGAGTTCGTTGTTTTTCCATTTCTTCTTCAAAGCCAGTTTCATCGATTGTAAAACCATATTCTAATACATATTCTTCAGTTAACTCTTTCGGAAATCCATACGTATCATATAATTTGAAAACATCTACACCTGGCACAACATTTTTTCCTGTTGCTTTTTGTTCTTCGATAATTTCCGTCAATCTTTGTAATCCATCATTTAATGTTTCATTGAAACGCTCTTCTTCTACTTTAATGATGTTCATAATATGATCCGCTTGATCTTGTACTTCCGGATAATAATCTTTCATAATCTCTGCTACTGTCGGCACTAGTGTATACATAAATGGTTTTTCTATGCCGATTTGCTTTGCATAACGAACTGCACGACGAATTAGGCGACGTAAAATATATCCTCTTCCTTCGTTCGATGGTAACGCATGGTCACCTATTGCAAATGCAACTGTACGAATATGGTCTGCAATAATTTTATATGCTGCATCTGTTTCTGTTGCTTTTCCATATGGAACATTTGCTAATTCTTCCGTTTTTTTAATAATCGGTAAAAATAAATCTGTATCAAAGTTCGTTTCTGCATCTTGTAATAACGATACTAATCGTTCTAATCCCATCCCAGTATCAATATTTTTCTTCGGTAATGGTGTATACGTATCATCTGGATTATGATTGAACTGAGAAAATACTAAATTCCATACTTCTAAATAACGTTCATTTTCCCCACCTGGATATAATTCAGGATCTTTTGGATCATTTCCCCAACTTTCTCCACGATCATAAAAAATCTCTGTATTTGGTCCACTCGGTCCTTCCCCAATATCCCAAAAGTTTTCTTCTAAACGAATAATACGTTCTTCCGGTAATTGAATATCATGTAACCAAATATTATATGCTTCATCATCTTCTGGATGAACCGTTACAGAAAGACGTTCAGGATCAAAACCTATCCAGTCTTTGCTCGTTAAAAATTCCCACGCATAATGAATCGCTTCTTTTTTAAAATAATCACCTATCGAAAAATTTCCTAACATTTCAAAAAAGGTATGGTGTCTAGCTGTGAATCCAACGTTTTCGATATCGTTCGTACGAATTGATTTTTGTGCATTAACGATTTTTGGATTGTCAGGTACGATTGTCCCATCAAAATACTTCTTTAATGTTGCTACCCCACTATTGATCCATAATAAGCTTGGATCGTCTTTTGGTACGAGGGAAACACTTTTTTCTACTTGATGTCCTTTTTGCTCGAAAAAATCTAAAAATAGTTGTCTTACTTCAGCCGATGATAATTTTTTCATCCTAGTTCCTCCATCATTTGTTTCATTTTATTATGTTACATATATGTATATAAAAAATAAAAAAACTCCTCTCTGCATCATTGCAGGGACGAGATTCTATTCGCGGTACCACCCTAATTATGAATTATATAATTCACCACTTTTACATCGTAACGTGATGTTGACGTCGGGTATGAGCCGCACTCAAGTAATAGCTTTCTGTCCGCTCATATTAGGACGTTCCACCAAACTCGCCCCTCTCTAAAAATATAATGCTGAACATACTTTTTACTCTCATCATTTTTTCGTATTTTAACGTTAGTATAAGGAACAAACGAGTAAATGTCAATTTACTTGCAAAAAACTTATGCCTCATATGTTTTTTACTCACATGTTATTGTTTCCTCATCATCAAAAATTCTTTATTGGATGTTCAAAAAATGTATAAACTATATATTATAAAGGATTTTGCAGCTAGTTTATTCTGTTTTCCAATCTCTTTATATTTTTTCGCTCGGTTAAAATAACTTTTATACATAAGACGATGGGAACACTCCAAATGACACCAATAAAACCTGCTATATGTGCAGCAATAATCATCGCTATTAAAACAATCATCGGGTGTAATTGAACTGTTTTTCCTAATATAAAAGGGGTGATAAAGCTATTTTCAATCAATTGGACCAATACATGTATGATGATCACATAGAGAATGTATGTTGGTGCAATAAAACTAGCCGCAACCATTACGACAACTGTACCGAAAATGGAGCCGATGAAAGGAATGATATTTAATACTCCCATCATAAGTGCTAAAACAAAAGCAAATGGTAGGTTCATCCAATAATATACTACCCATAAAATTGCGGTTAATATCGCTGTTACATATAATTGCCCTTTTACATATTGACCAATTGTCTGTTCCATTTTTCGTAATAGCTCATTAAATTTGCTCCGCTTCTCCATATTCCCTTTATCCAACATCCATTGTTTCCACTTCGCACCATCTTTCATCATAAAAAACATAATAAACGGAATGATTGTACAATAAATAATATATTCAGTAATTTTAGTAGCATAAGAAAGCAATGTTACACTAAAGGTACTGATGTTTTCTAAAGGTACAGATAGTGTATGTAATAATGATTCTTGCATTTTAATGGGTAATGTTTCATATAACGGCATCGCAACGGCTTGCCAGTTCTTATAAAATTGTTTCGGATGCAAAAATAAGCTTTCTGCATAAATAGTCCGGTAAAAGAAATATCCGAGGAGCAATAATATGGAAAACAGACCTAGAATAAGAATTGCAATATTAATCCCCTCATGCCACGGAAATTTTTCCATTCTCTTTTGTACTGGTCGTAATAAGTATGCGAAAATATAAGCAATTAAAAATGGTAATAAGAGATAAAGCAAAGCCATCAAGAGCGTTTGAATGAACGGAATCATTAAAAATATGTATACAGCTGTAACGACACTGATAGGTCGAATATACCGTTCAAACATGACAAAACCTCCCTAATATAATATGAGTGATATTAGGGAGGTTTATACAGATTAATTTAAAACAGTGTTTGCTCTTCCTCTTCCATAAAATCATATGGTGTGAAATCATCAACATGTACAGGATCTGGCAATTCATATGTTTCCACTTTTTCTACATCGGTATTTGTATGAGATTCAATATTTGCAGCAATTGCAATGGGTGTTTCCTCGTTCTCTTCCTTTTCTTCGGCTTGATCTTGAAGTTTCTCTTTTACATACTGCTGTAACGTCGTATAACGAACATTCGTGTCAATCGTATGAACCCCTTCCATAAACGCATCTAATTCACCACATAAAATAAGCGACGTTTTGCTTCGGGTAATTGCTGTATACAATAAATTTTTACGTAACATTCTTCGGTATGTCCAAACGATCGGCAAAATAACGATTGGAAACTCACTACCTTGTGATTTATGGATAGAAATACAATATGCATGGGTAAAATTAATATAATCAGATCGTGTATAAACTACTTCTCTTTCATCAAATTTTATAATAATTTGCTCTTCTTTATCTTCATTTTCTTTTGCAGAAAAAATTTGAATGATTTCGCCAATATCTCCGTTATATACACCGTCTTCAGGCTGATTGACGAGCTGAATGACACGATCTCCAACACGATAAACGACTTCTTGAAAGGTTCGTTCACGTTTTTTCTTAGCTGGCGGATTAACTAATTGTTGAATGGCTTTATTTAAAGCATTAATTCCTGCTTGCGTCTTATACATTGGTGCAAGTACTTGAATATTTTGAATAGGGATATCTTTTTGTAATGCTCTAGAAATAACGGTTGTTACAAGCTCGACAACTTGGTCCTCTTGACATGGTAAAAAACTAAAATCTTTTTCTTTTACAATATCATTTGGTGTACAGACGTCATTTTTAATACTATGTGCCAGTTGAATAATTTTCGATCCTTCTTCTTGACGATACACTTCATTCAATTGTACAGCAGGTATTTGTTTACTATGCAATAAATCTGACAATACTTGTCCAGGTCCAACTGAAGGAAGTTGGTCTTCATCACCGACGATTAATACTTGCATATCTGATGGAATTGCTTTAAATAAATGATTCGCTAACCACGTATCCACCATCGAAAATTCATCTATAATTAACAATTTCCCGGAAAGTTGTTCATATTCATTTTTTTCAAACGTTTTATCTCCGTCCCATCCTAAAAGACGGTGAATCGTCATTGCTTTTAAACCAGTAGATTCTTGCATTCGTTTTGCAGCACGACCTGTCGGTGCTGTTAAAATGAAAGGAAAATCTTTTTTATTTTTATAAGCATGATAGTCTAATGAAACATCATGAACAGCTGCATAAGCTTTTAAAATACCTTTAATAACAGTTGTTTTTCCTGTTCCTGGTCCACCAGTTAAAATCATTACTTTTTCATGGAGAGCATCACGCATTGCTTCAAATTGTTGCTCTCCATAATAGATCGACTCTTCTTCCTCAATTTGCCCGATAATTTTTAATAATTCCGCTTCTGTCGTTTCATTTTCAATTTCTGTTTGCATAATTCGCTTTATATGTGCACTAAAATGATCTTCCGCATAATATAAGCTCGGCATATAAACATTACTTTGCGATAAGATTACTTTCTTTTCTTCTGCGATCCGTTTTATTTCATCCATTATTTGACTGTCTGAAATTTGAGGAATACGTAATGTTTTTTTCATTTGTTCCATACATAGTGTTAGTGGTAAATAAACATGTCCTGCAAACATACTTTCCTGTAATACATAAAAACAACTAGCTTGAATTCGTTTTGGATCTGCTCGATCAATTCCGTTTACCTCAGCAATTTTATCCGCAGTTAAAAATCCAAATCCTTCTACTTCAAATACAAATTGATATGGATTATCACGTAAAATGACCATCGTTTCATCTTTGTACATTTTATATAATTGTTGAGCCATCTTTAATGACACACCATACTTTGTAAGTAGTACTGCAATTTTTTCAAAGCCTTGATTTTCTTGTAATGTTTTAGCGATAACATTGGCTGTTTTTTTACGCAAATTTGGAATACTAAGTAATACTTGTTCATTGTCTAATATTTTATCAATTGCTTTTTCTCCTAAATGTTCCACAATCCGTGTTGCCGTTTTTTTACCGACACCTGGGAAAATATCACTTGATAAATATTGAATGACCGCTTCCTCTGTTTTCGGGACAAATGTTTGGTAAGATGTTACATCATATTGTAAACCGAACTTTTTATGTTGGATGAGCGACCCGTAAAATTGGTATACGACCCCTTTTTGTAACTGGATAAAGTGGCCTTTGACGACAATTTCCTTCTCATCAAAATCTTCATTTGTTTCGATTATTTTAATTTTTGCGATAGAGAAATGCTGATCAACATTTTCATAAATCGTGAACACTATTTCTCCAGTTATATATAACGCTTCTTCTATCTGTTCATTTCCCATCGTTATACCTCGCAATCGTTTCGGTCATTTTACTATCCTTTATTAAAAAGAACATCTCCATATCATTATCTAGATAGTTTTTCTATTTCCTTTTTAGCTTGTAAAGCTAGACTATGTTCTGGCGCTTGTTCCAACACTTTTTCTAACTGTTGTAATGCAAGCACTAATTCATTTTTATGTACGTATATGATTGCTAAATTATATATAGCATCTGTATGTGTGTCATCTAATTTTATCGCGTTTGTAAATTGTTGTGTCGCCTCTTCATAATACTTTAATTTTGCTAAACTTAAACCATATTGAAATGATTTTTCTGCATCGTTTGTAAGTTCTGCACTTCTTTGTAAATACGGTAATGATAAAGTAATATTATTGTTTTGTACATAGCTCATTCCAAGCATGAAATGTACATCACTTTCATCTAAACCTAATTTTATTGTATGTTGAAACATTTTTATCGCATCATCGTATAATTTCGTTTCATAATATAAATTCCCTAAACTATTAAAAAATTCTGGTTGAGATTCATCTAAAGAGATTGCTTTTAGAAAAAACCTTTCAGCTTCCTCATATTGTTTCATTTGAAATAATAGTTTTCCGAAATGCATAAAATGACGTGGCTCTTCTTTTTCTATTTCCATTAATTCGATAAATAGTTTTGCTGCTGCTTCATAGTTTCCATCAAGCATGAATTGTAATGCTCTCTGTTCTTTTGACATTTGTTTCAACCCCTATTATTAAAACGGATAAAGACTATGCCCATTTTGTAAAAGAACATAGTCTCGCTTTTATCCTACATATTGTAATTTTTCTTCGTTTCTAAAAATTTCATCGATCGTGCCGCCACCTAAACAAACCTCTCCATCATAGAAAACAACCGCCTGTCCAGGTGTAATAGCACGTTGTGATTCATGAAAATTAACTAAGGTAGACCCATCGTCTTGCACCTTCACTGTTACATCACTATCTTTTTGACGATACCGGAATTTCGCCGTACAAGTAAATGTGTCATCTACTTCATTAATCCAGTTCACATTCGTTGCAATTAGTTGATCTGAATATAAATATTCACTATCATCACCTTGGGCAACATATAAAATATTCTCTTTTAAGTTTTTCCCCACAACAAACCAAGGGTCACCAGAACCACCTATCCCTAACCCATGTCGTTGCCCGATTGTATAATACATTAAGCCATCATGGGTTCCTTTTTCAATATGGTCCATCGTCATCATCTTCCCAGGGTTTGCTGGTAAATATTCACTTAAAAATTGTTTGAAATTTTTCTCACCAATAAAACAAATGCCTGTGCTATCCTTTTTAGTTGCTGTCGCTAAGTTATGTTCCTGTGCAATTTCACGTACTTTTGATTTCGGTAAATGACCGAGTGGAAACATTACTTTTTCTAATACATCACTTGTTAATTGGTTTAGAAAATATGTTTGGTCTTTATTATCATCATTGCCTCGAAGCATTTCCACTTTTCCATCAACATGACGTACTTGTGCATAATGCCCTGTTGCAACATAATCTGCCCCTAATGATAATGCATAATCTAGAAATGCTTTAAATTTAATTTCTTTATTACACATCACATCAGGATTCGGTGTACGGCCTTTTTTATATTCATCTAAAAAGTACGTAAACACTTTATCCCAATATTGCTTTTCAAAGTTGACAGAATAATAAGGTATATTTAATTCGCTCGCTACTTTTGCAACATCTTCATAATCTTCTGTCGCTGTACAAACACCATTATCATCTGTATCATCCCAGTTTTTCATGAATACACCGACGACATCATATCCCTGTTCTTTTAATAAAAGTGCAGCAACAGACGAGTCCACTCCACCGCTCATCCCGAGTACTACTCTTGTTTTTTCTTTCATATAAATCCCCTTTACAACCCTTTTAATTTTTTCACTGTATTGGCAATAATTTTTGCCGCTTCCACCACATTTTCTTCATTATTAGCTGTACCAAAACTAAAACGAAGTGAATTATCCATCCGGTCACTTTTAAATCCATACATTGCTTTTAACACGTGAGATGGTTCAATCGTTCCAGCTGTACATGCGCTTCCACTAGAAGCTGCGACGCCAGATAAATCTAAATTCGTCAATAGACTATCGATTTTTGTACCTGGGAAGCTAATATTAACAATCGTCGGAATACTATTATTTATATCCCCATTCACGTCAAACTCTACTTCTTCTTTCTCTAATGTTTGAATAAATAGTTGACGTAAATGTACGTAATGTGCGTAATTTTCACGACGGTGTGCAGAGGCAATTTTATATGCTTCATGGAAACCAACCGCACCAATTAAATTTTCCGTTCCAGCACGTCGTTTTCTCTCTTGGTCCCCACCAAAAATTTGTGGTTCAATGACAATATCATCATTTTTATATAAAAAACCAATTCCTTTTGGTCCATTCAATTTATGGGCAGATGTCGTTAACAAATCAATTCCCATTTCTTTTACGTCTATATCTACAAGACTGTATGCTTGAACAGCGTCTGTATGGAAATATGCTTGGTGGTCTTTTAATAATTCACCAATTTGCTGGATTGGTTGTATGGCCCCAGTTTCATTGTTCGCTGTCATGACAGATACTAAAATAGTTTGATCTGATAATACTTTTTCAACGTCACGTACATCCACTTGTCCATTTCGATCTACAGGTAAATAAGTGACATGAAACCCTTTACGTTGCAAGTATTTCATAATATTCATAATAGCATGATGTTCTTGAGTAGAAGTAATAATATGACTTCCATTATATTCATTTTCAATAGCTGTGCCGATAATCGCTAAATTATTTGCTTCCGTCCCACCACTAGTAAAAATGATTTCCCGTTCTTCTGCATTTATACTATCCGCTAAGAACTTCCGCGCATCATCTAAAAACTTTCTTGATTTTCTACCGTATCCATGAACACTTGATGGATTTCCAAATGACTCTTTTTCCACTTCATACATTTTCTTTAATACATTTTCATGTACTGGAGTTGTTGCAGCGTGGTCAAGGTATATCATGGCCTCATCTTCCCTTCCTTAAATGTAAAACATATATTCTTTTTGTTGTTCTTGATCATCATTTTTGATTAAATCTTCTAATGTCGTCGTATCAAGGACATCTTTTACAACATCACGAATTTGCATCCATAATGCTTGTTGTGCAGCTTCTTCTTCTTCAATCCCCTCAACAGGTGTGATAGGACCTTCTAATACACGAATAATATCCCCTGCTGTAATTTCGTGAGGAACTTTTGCTAATACATACCCTCCATAAGCGCCACGAACACTTTTTACAAGTCCTGCATTACGAAGCGGTGCGGCTAACTGCTCTAAATAATGAGCAGATAAACCTTTATCTTCCGCAATTGATTTTAGAGAAATTGGACCTGCCCCATATTTTCTCGCTAATTCTATCATTACCGTTAGTCCATAACGGCCTTTCGTTGAAATTTTCATGTAAAGCACCTCTTTGTTTTCATTCCGAATTTACTTAAAAAAATCGTTATTAAAAATAATTATAACATGAACAGTCTTGTTCTTGCATTTTAACACATTCACTACTACGCTTAATATAATTATGATTCAAAAAAGGACGATGTATAATGAAAGAAACGTTAGCAGTTCGTATGAGACCAAATCATATTGATGAAATAATTGGGCAAGAACATTTAGTTGGTGACGGAAAAATTATCCGTCGAATGGTTGATGCCAATCAAGTGGCATCGATGATTTTATATGGACCACCTGGAACAGGAAAAACGTCGATGGCATATGCTATTGCAAAAAGTACTAACATTCCTATCCGTAGCTTAAATGCTGTTACAAATAAAAAGAAAGATATGGAAATTGTCGTAGAAGAAGCAAAAATGATGGGACAAGTGATGCTCATCTTAGATGAAGTTCATCGACTAGATAAAGGGAAACAAGATTTTTTGCTTCCTCATTTAGAAAGTAATTTAATTACAATGATTGGTTGTACAACGAGTAATCCATATCATGCGATTAATCCTGCAATTCGAAGTCGGTGCCATTTATTTGAATTAAAACCGCTAGAAATTGAACAAATTAAAGTTGCTATCGATCGTGTTTTACACGATAAGGAATGTGGTTATGGCGATGTAAATGTCTTAATAGATAATGAAGCTTTAGATCATTTTGCATATAGTACAAATGGAGATTTACGTGCTGTTTTAAATGGAATTGAACTTGCGGTAAGTTCTACACCAAAAGATGCATCAGGCACTATACACATTACTTTGGAAGATGCGGAACAATGTATGCAAAAGAAAAGCTTTTCCCACGACAAAAGTGGAGATGCACATTATGATGTATTGTCTGCTTTTCAAAAGTCCATTCGTGGTAGTGATGTAAATGCAGCACTTCACTATTTAGGAAGATTAGTCGAAGCGGGTGACCTCGATAGTATTGCTAGAAGAATGATTGTCATTGCATACGAAGATATTGGACTAGCAAATCCACAAGCAGGACCTAGAGCGATTTCAGCAGTTGAAGCAGCAGAACGTATCGGTTTTCCAGAAGCACGTATTCCATTAAGTGTTGCAGTGGTAGAGTTAGCTTTGTCCCCTAAATCCAATACAGCATATAAGGCATTAGATGCCGCTTTACACGATATACGTACAATGAATACGGGGGATGTTCCAAAACATTTAAAAGATAGTCATTATGCAGGCGCAGAAAAACTTGGACGAGGGATCGATTATAAATATCCACATAATTATGATGGAGGGTGGATATTACAACAATATTTACCAAATAATATTAAACATAAATTGTATTATGAACCGAAAGACTCTAGCAAATTTGAATCGGCATTAAAGCAAATTTATACGAACATAACAAAAAAACAAAAAGATGTATAAATGTATATTTTCCCATCTAGTTGGTCATACTAACGAACAAGAATGGTAGATAAATGAGGTGGGAAAAATGACAAAAATAAGACAAGATGCATGGTCACATGAAGATGATTTACTATTAGCTGAAACCGTCTTACGTCATATTCGTGATGGAAGTACGCAATTAAATGCATTTGATGAAGTTGGAGACATTTTAAATCGCACGTCTGCTGCGTGTGGATTTCGTTGGAATGCAGAAGTTCGCTCAAAATATGTCGATGCAATAGAACTAGCAAAAAGACAACGAAAAGAAAAGAAGCGACAAATGGCTGTTCAATTAAAAAAGCGACCGGTGCTACATGAAGAAATTATACAGGATGTATCTAATCATCCGCATATACAGCCATTACAGCTTGAGGAAAATCAACTTACGATGCATGAAGTCATACAGTTTTTACAACAATATGCAAGTAGACAAATAGATACAAATAGTTTACAAACAAAACTAGCATCATTAGAAGAGGAAAATAAACGTTTGAAAGATACGTTACTGTCGACCGAGCAAATGTTAGAGAAAACGAATAAAAAATTAAAAATTGTTGAAGAAGATTATCAAACATTTATTCAAATTATGGACCGTGCTAGAAAACTAACTGTACTCGAAGATGATGTAGATATGCAATCCCCTACGTTTAAAATGGACAAGAACGGTAATTTACAACAAATTTCCGATCAAACTAATTAAAAATAACCTTCTCCATAAGTTTGGGGAAGGTTATTCTCATTTTACATCATTACACCCAACTATGCCGTTTCACATATACATTTTGATCCCGCATAATGGCAGGTGGGTGTCTGATTTAATACAAAATCATTCACGAACGTCTAAGTAAGGATGATATGGCTGTATTAAAATACATAACTCCCAATGTATAGGTGTTCGGTCAAAATGGTCTGTTCCACGTACATCTTAGGAATAATGATTTACCTTATTTAAAGAATAACATATGTAAGCGCTTTACGCAACTATGATTATGAAATTTTTACGAGATCACATTAACATACTGTTAGTAGCTTACTTTGGAATACATTCGTTAAAAAAACAGCAAGCACGTCTTACAAAATAGACGCCACTTGCTGTTTCATTATTTTTATTCTTCGTCGCCCTCAACTAAGGATTGGATAGATAATTCTTCTAATTGATCTTCACTAACTGCGCTTGGTGCTTCTGTTAGTAAGTCCGATGCAGATGCTGTTTTCGGGAATAAAATAACATCACGAATGTTTGTTGTATTAGATAATAACATCACAAGACGGTCTAAACCTAATGCAATACCTCCATGTGGTGGAGCACCAAACTGTAATGCATCTAATAAAAAGCCAAATTGTTCTTGTGCACTTTCTTCTGTGAATCCTAATGCTTCAAACATTTTATCTTGTACCGTTTTTTCGTGAATACGAATAGAACCTCCTCCTAATTCATATCCATTTAAAACAATATCGTACGCATTTGCGCGAGCCTCTTCAGGGCTTGTCGTTAATTTTTCAACATCCTCTTTTACAGGAGATGTGAATGGATGGTGAGCCGCTGTAAATCTTTTTGTATCTTGGTCATATTCAAATAATGGCCAATCTACTACCCATAAGAAATTAAACTTCGACTCATCGATTAATTCTAGCTGTTTCGCTAATTTTAATCGTAAATGACCTAAAGCATCTTGTACGACTGTTTTCGTATCTGCTCCAAATAATAATAAATCGCCATCAGCTACATTTGCAAGTTCATAAATTTTTTCTTTTTCATCATCAGAGAAAAACTTAGCAATCGGTCCAGTAAAGTCACCATCTGCAACTTTGATCCACGCTAATCCTTTTGCACCATATGTTTTAACATAATCCGTTAATTCACCATCGATATCTTTACGAGTAAATTTATCTGCATGACCTTTTACGTTTAATAAATTTACAATTCCACCACTATTAGCTGGTCCACTGAATACTTTAAAGCTACTATCTTTTACAACTTCGGTTACATCAATTAACTCCATTTCAAATCGTGTATCTGGTTTATCTGAACCGAAACGACGCATCGCTTCTTCATGTGGCATACGTAAGAAAGGTGTTTCAATATCTAAGTTCAATACATCTTTCATTACCTTTCTCATCATTTCTTCTGTCATCGTCATAATTTCGTCGCTTGATAAAAATGCTGTCTCGATGTCAACTTGTGTAAATTCAGGTTGTCTATCTGCACGTAGGTCTTCATCACGGAAACAACGAGCAATTTGGTAATAACGTTCAAAACCACTCATCATAATTAACTGTTTAAACAATTGTGGTGATTGTGGTAATGCATAAAATTCACCCGGATGTACACGCGAAGGAACTAAATAGTCACGTGCCCCTTCTGGTGTACTTTTCGTTAAAATTGGTGTTTCCATTTCTAGAAAATCTTGCTCGTTTAAATAGTTACGAATCGCTTGTGTTGCTTTATGACGAATACGGAATGTATGCTGCATATCTTCACGACGTAAGTCAATATAACGGTGTTTTAAACGTAAATCTTCTGATACATCTTGTGCTTCATGAATTAAGAATGGTAAGTTCTTTGATTTATTTAAAATATTAATGTTTGCAACTGTTACTTCAATTGTTCCCGTTGCTATATTTGGATTTACTGTTTCTTCATCACGTTTAATTACTTTACCTTCAATTTCAATAACATATTCACTACGTAATGTTTCTGCAATAGCTAAAGCCTCTTTTGAATAATTTGGATTAAACACGATTTGCACAATTCCAGAAGCATCTCGTAAATCTATGAAGATTAACTCTCCTAAATCACGTCGACGGTGTACCCATCCTTTTAAAACAACGTTTTCTCCTACATGTTGTTCTGTTAATAAGCCTGCTTTTTGTCTTTCAGTCATTACTTTTCTCCTCCAAATATAGTTTGCAATTTTTGTTCTAATTGATCGATCACTACTTCTTCCTGTTCACCTGTAGCCATTGAACGTAATTGAATGACATTTCGTTCTAATTCTTCTTCCCCTAATACGAGGACATATTTTGCACCTAAACGGTCTGCGTGTTTAAATTGCCCTTTCATTTTACGTTGTTGGTAATCCTTATCAATTTGGAATCCAGCTTCACGTAAATTTTGGACAATACGAACTGCTTCCACATCTACATCGCCCATCGTTACTAAAAATAAATCAATATCTTCATTAATAGGTAATGTAATGTTTTCTGCTTCTAATGCAAGCTGTAATCGTTCAAGGCCCATTCCAAAACCGATACCTGGTGTGCTAGGACCGCCTAATTCTTCTGCTAAACCATTGTAACGACCACCACCAAGTAGTGTCGTAATTGCTCCAAAACCTTCTGCATCACTCATTATTTCAAATGCCGTATGGTTATAATAATCTAAGCCACGAACGAGTGTTGGATCAACAACATAAGGAATGTTCATCGTGTCTAAATAAAGTTTTACTTTTTCAAAATAAGTAGTAGATTCTTCATTTAAATATTCTAATACGGAAGGGGCTGTTGCCATTGCTGGGTGTTCCATATCCTTTTTACAATCCAAAATACGCAGTGGATTTTTTTCTAAGCGACTGTTACAATCTGCACATAACTCTCCCATATGTGGTTTAAAGTGTTCAATTAACGCATTTCTATGGGCAATACGACTATCTGTATCCCCTAAACTGTTAATGACGAGTTTAATGTTTTTTAAACCGAATTTTTTATATGCTGTCATCGCAAGTGCAATAACCTCCGCATCTACACTTGGATCAGCACTACCTAATACTTCTACACCAAATTGGTTCAGTTGGCGCATTCTTCCTGCCTGTGGTCGTTCATATCGAAACATTTGCGCAAAATAATACAGTTTAGTCGGTTGGATTGGGGAACCATACATTTTATTTTGTACGTACGCTCGAACAACCGGTGCCGTTCCCTCTGGACGTAATGTGATACTTCGACCACCACGATCATCGAATGTATACATTTCTTTTTGAACGATATCTGTCGTATCCCCTACTCCACGTTGGAACACTTCTGTATGTTCAAACAATGGAGTACGAATTTCTTCATAATTAAAATTTGCACTAATTTCACGTAATACTTTTTCTACATATTGCCATCTTACTGTTTGCTCTGGTAATAAGTCTACCGTTCCTCTCGGAGCACTTAAAGCCATAGATGAAAACCTCCTTTTAAAAATAAAATCTCGCCCCTTTATTCCACTATCAATACGGAATAAAGGGACGAGATATACCCGCGTTGCCACCCTAAATTAATGTTTCTACATTCACTTTCACAGTTAACGCCTGTTTTACGTCAATTAAAGAATCCTCTTGGACTGTCTTTCATTAGGCATTTCATGTGAAAATAGTTTCAACCTTGCTATTTTCTCTCTGTTCATGATGACACTAACTACTTCGTTCCTTCATCGGATAATATTATTCATTTTATCGTTTTTATCATAAGTTTATTTTTTCATTTTGTCAAGAATTAACTAGGGTCCACAATAATCCCTTCTTCTGTTTCGACTATGATTGTAACTGGTCCATCATTTGTTAAGGATACATCCATCATTGCACCAAATTCTCCTGTTTCTACATGTATACCTTCTTTTCGTAATGCATCATTGAATCGTTCGTACAATCGCATCGCTTCGTCTGGATGCATTGATTTTGTGAAACTCGGACGACGACCTTTACGAATATTGGCATATAATGTGAACTGTGATATAGATAGCACACTACCTTCCACATCTAATAAAGAGCGATTCATTTTTCCTTCTTCATCTTCAAAAATACGTAAATGAACAATTTTTTGTACAATAGCTTGGACATCTTTTTCCGTATCATTTTCTCCTACACCGAGTAAGATGACAAAGCCGTGATGAATTTGTCCAACGATGTTCTTTTTTACTTCTACCTTTGCATATTTACTTCGTTGTACAACTGCTCTCAACTGACATAACTCCTTTATTTAATGTACTGTTCGTGTTACTGCGTAAATATCTTTCACTTGCTTAATTTTATCAACAACATAGTGTAAGTGATCTGTATTTTTAATTAAAACAGTCATATGAATATGAGCAATTTTATTTTTATCTGCACGTCCACTTACAGAAGAAATTTGTGTATTCGTTTCGTTTACGACTTGTAAAATTTCATTTAGTAAGCCGTGACGGTCATAACCAGAAATTTCGAGGTCTAAATAATAATCTTTCGAAAACGTATTTGTATTGCGCCAACGTACTTCTAGCATGCGGTCCTTCGCTTCATCTGTTTGTACATTCGGGCAGTCTGTGCGGTGAACAGATACACCACGACCTTTCGTAATATAGCCGACAATATCATCATTTGGCACTGGATTACAACATCTAGATAAACGGACTAATATGTTGTCAATCCCTTCAACGATCACACCTGAATCGGATTTACCAATTGGCGCAGCCTTTTCCTGCATTACTTTATTTACTTCTTCAGTGGAAGATTCTAATTGCTGTTCTTCTAACTCTTTTTCTTTACGTAATTTATCTGTTAAACGTGTCACAATTAAAGATCCTGTAATACCTTGATAACCAACTGCGGCATATAAGTCTTCTTCATTTTGGAAGTTAAACTTTTCACAAACACGTCGAATATTTTCTTCTGTTAACACTTCTTTTGTTGTAAATCCAAGTTCTTTAATTCCTTTTTCTACTTCTTCTTTTCCTTTTTCAATATTTTCTTCTTTACTCTGCTTTTTAAAATATTGTTTTATTTTACTTTTTGCTTGTGAAGATTGCGTTAGTTTTAACCAATCTTGGGATGGGCCATAAGAATGTCTAGATGTAATAATTTCTACAATGTCCCCATTTTTTAATTTATAATCTAATGGCTCCATTTTCCCATTCACTCGTGCTCCAACTGTTTTATTTCCAATTTCAGTATGAATTCGATAAGCAAAGTCTAAAGGAATAGATCCAGATGGTAATTCTATGACATCACCTTTTGGGGTAAATACATAAACCATATCAGAGAATAAATCTACCTTTAGTGACTCAACAAATTCTTCTGCATCATGTGTATCTTGTTGCCAATCTAAAATCTCTCTAAACCATGTTAACTTTTCGGCAAAGCTCGATTTATTTTGATGAATTTGTTTTCCTTCTTTATAAGCCCAATGTGCAGCAATACCATATTCTGCAATTTCATGCATTTCTTTCGTTCGAATTTGCACTTCTAATGGTTCACCCTCTGGACCAATTACTGTCGTGTGAAGGGACTGATACAGATTCGGCTTCGGCATTGCTATATAATCTTTAAAGCGTCCAGGCATCGGTTTCCAATACGTATGAATAATTCCTAAAACTGCATAACAATCTTTAATACTGTCAACAATTATTCGGACAGCTAATAAGTCGTAAATTTCATTGAAAGCGACACCTTGTGCTTGCATTTTCCGATAAATACTATAAATATGTTTTGGACGTCCAGAAATTTCTGCTTCAATACGAACATTTGCTAATTCATTGGCTATTTCATCAATGATTTCATCGATATATGATTCACGTTGATCACGTTTTTGTCGCATTAATTGTACAATTCGATAATATTCTTGTGGATTTAAATACCTTAACGCTGTATCTTCCAACTCCCATTTAATCGTCGACATTCCGAGTCGATGTGCTAATGGGGCGAAAATTTCTAATGTCTCATTTGAGATACGTCGTTGTTTTTCGTTTGGCAAATGTTTTAATGTACGCATATTATGTAATCGGTCTGCCAATTTTATTAAAATAACACGAATGTCCTTCGCCATTGCTACGAACATTTTCCGATGGTTTTCCGCCTGTTGTGCTTCTTTAGATTTATATTTAATTTTTCCTAGTTTTGTAACGCCGTCTACAAGCATTGCAACTTCATCATTAAATGCTTCCGCGATTTCTTCTTTTGTTACATCCGTATCTTCTACCACATCATGTAAAAATCCACCTGCTACTGTTTCAGGGTCCATATCTAAATCGACTAATATCCCTGCAACTTGCACAGGGTGGATAATATACGGTTCGCCTGATTTACGATATTGGCCTTCATGTGCATCTTTGGCGAATTCGTAAGCACGGTAAATAAATAGAACATCATCGTCGGATAAATACTGCTCTGCTTTTTGAACAATATCGTCAATCGTTACTATTTTATCTTTTGACATGGCTATCACCTAAATTTCATCTAAGTTATGGGGCCGATCTATATATGTTTGTGCATAAATTGTACATGTAAAAGTTATAAAAACACGAATAGCTTAGTTAAATTAGTCGTTGAGATATGCACTACAAGCATATTCGTGTTTCAAATAATATTTATGATGTTGTGAACCTAATCAAAAGATTTGTAACTTTTACTTACTACATATAGTTGATGTGATCGGTTTATTCGTATCGCATTAATGTTAATACATCATAATTTTCTAACTTGCTCATACCGTCTAAATATGCTAATTCAATTAAAAATGCACATCCTACAACGACACCACCAAGTTGTTCAATTAATTTTATCGTTGCTTCTATTGTACCACCAGTTGCTAATAAGTCATCTGTAATTAATATACGTTGTCCAGGTTTGATTGCATCTTTATGCATTGTTAAAACATTTTCTCCATATTCTAAACCGTAATCGACTTTAATAACTTCACGTGGTAATTTACCTTCTTTACGCACTGGAACAAAACCTATCCCTAATTTATAAGCGACAGGACAACCGATAATAAAGCCTCTCGCTTCCGGTCCTACGATTAAATCAATTTCTTTTTGTTCGGCATATTTAGCAATCTCATCTACTGCATATGTATAAGCTTCTCCATTTGCCATCAGTGGTGTAATATCTTTAAACTCTACCCCTTCTATCGGCCAATCTTGTACAATTGCAACATGTTCTTTTAAGTTCATAATGTTACTTCCTCTCTGTTTTCCTGTTCTTCGTGCATCAATGGCAAAAACCATGATTTTAATTCATTATAGTTTGAATAATATAGCGTGCGTTCAATCTCACTTTGTTGTAATTGAAATTGATAAGTTCGTGATTTGTCTAATGCTGTTTTTTCCACGTCCTGATTTATATACACTAAATCATTTTCTACACGGATAAATTTTAAGTCAAAAAAGACTTTTAACATAAATATCGCTTTTTCTTTTGACCATTTTTGCTGATAAATAATTTTTGGTAAATCTGATTTCAAATGTACAGGTTCTTGTTGAAGTAAGAAACTATACATCCGTTTAAATTCATCACGCGTTGGAATAGATTGTAAAAATGCATCTTCTGTCGCTTCAAAGCATAAATGAATTGCTTTTGGTTGGGCATGTCTTACAATCTCCTGTAACACGATTAAATCATGTGGTAAATCATAAATATATAAACAATCTACCTTTTCTATAGTAGAAGGTGTTACTTCATACGTAATTGTTTGGACATTAGCATAATGGGCAAACTGTTGCATCGTTTCATTTTCATATACGACAATCAAATTTGAATCATAATGATTAAAAAAAGGAACGATGTTTTTTTCCGATCGTTTTCCACGATAATCAAATAATTGCCATTCATGAATCGCCATATCTTCCATAAATATTTGAACTGTTTTTATGCCGTTCCATTCATTTATTTGTAATTTCCCTACGATATCGATAGGGGTTTTTTCCGCTATAAAATGAAATAGCTCCCCTTTCGAAAAGGCAATCACATCTAATACACCAGAGTCTTTTTTAAATTGTAACTTTAAATGCTTATTATCTTGGCCAATTTGGCGTACTTGAGACGGAATCCCTCGTACATGTAAAATTGGTTCTTCATTATTCATTCCAAAAGGGGCTAATGCATTAATTTGCTGCACTAAATTTTCTGTTAGTGCATTGATGGAAACAGATGCATCAATACGAATTTGTCGCTTAAAATCCTCTTTATCTAATAAGGAATAAATACGTTCATGTAAAAATTGTTTAATCTCATTAAGATTCTCCATCGGGAACGTCATACCAGCAGCTTGTGCATGTCCCCCAAACGCAGTAAATAAATGTTTGATTTCCATACAATTTTCAAATAAATCAAACGCACCAATACTCCGTGCAGATCCTTTTAATTCATTGGTATCTTGTTTATGTGTCAACATAATGACTGGACGATCAAACTTTTGTACGAGCCTTGAAGCTGCAATCCCTAATACACCTTCATGCCAGTTTTCGTCATACAATATAATAACACCGTCATCGGTATTTACTTTACCTTCCGCCTGCTGCACAATTTTTTCTACAATTTGTTGTCTTTCTTTATTTAGTGCTTCTATTTCTTCTGCTAAAAATTGCGCTTCTTCTTCATCTTCCGTTAATAAAAGTTGTACAGCTAATGTTGCATTATCCAAACGTCCCACAGCATTAATTCGTGGCGCTATCATAAAGCCAATGTCTTTTTCAGAAATTTCTTCTCCTAGATTGGCGATTTTCTTTAACGTTTGAAGCCCAATGTTGTCAGTTTTTGCTAATTGTTTTAAACCATATGTAACAAGTACACGGTTTTCATCTACTAATGGAACAAGATCCGCAACCGTACCAATTGCAACTAAATCTAGCCATTCGGTTGGCATATAGTCTAATAGATGATAGGCAAATTGAAATGCAACCCCTACACCTGCTAAGTATTTGCATGAATATGCTGGTGATAATTTCGGGTGAATAATTGCTAATGCATCAGGAATTTCATCTTGTACTTCATGATGATCAGTAATAATAACATCCATGCCAAGACTTTTAATATAAGCAACTTCTTCTACATTTGCAATTCCATTGTCAACCGTAATGATTAAAGATGCTCCTTCATTTGCCATATAGTCAATCGCAACATTATTTAGACCATATCCTTCTAGAAATCTATTTGGAATATAATAATCACATTTTGCATCCAATGCTTGTAATGTTTTCATTAATACGGTTGTTGACGTAACACCATCTGCATCATAGTCACCATAAACGAAAATCTTTTCACCATTTTCAATCGCCGAAAACACTCGTTCTTTTGCTTCATCAATATCATTGAATTGGCTCGGATCAGAAATCTGATCCAAGCTCGGATATAAAAATTGTTGTCTCTCTGATTCAGTTGTAATACCACGACGTTGTAATAGTATATCTATAATCGACAAATCAACATCATCATCTACTGTTTCGACGATCCAATTCGCCTTACTCTTTAACATATATTCACTCCTTGCTTTTCAGAGTAAAGACAATTACTTTAAGTCTTCATCATGTAATGAGTGGACAGATGTTTCCTCTTTAAGGTCTGTCGTAACCTCAATAATATCTTGTCCATTTCTCATTTGTAGTTGTGCCTCTAATTCCTTCATTTGTTTTTTGAGTTGAAAATATTTTTTACTTGCGACCATCATCATAAGTAAGCCACCAAGTAAAACAGAAAATAAAATAACAAAAATTAACGGAGATGAACCACTCCAAAATAAATAATTTACTTCTACTTCATCAATATTTAAAACAGCAAATACGGAAATAATAATTGTAAAGACAATTGCTAAAATAACATATGTTTGTCCTTTCACGATCCTATCACCTCTGCCTTATTATACTTGCGGACCTTCAATACGCTTTTTCTTTCTGAAATCGATTGGTTTTTCTTTTAAGTTTCTGCCTCGTAATAAAAACCATAATTGGGAAGCTAAAAATAAAGATGAGTATGATCCAGCAATTAACCCGACAACTAATGCAATCGCAAATCCTGAAATTGATTCAGCACCTAAAACTAAGAAAGATAATACAGCAATTAAAGTTGTCATCGTCGTATTAAAACTACGCATAAATGTTTGAATTAAACTATCATTAATAATTTTTGCCAATTCATCTTTTGACTTAATTAATTTGTTTTTCGCACGTATATTTTCCCGAATTCTATCGAATACAACAATCGTATTATTAATCGAATACCCAACAATCGTTAAAATTGCGGCGACAATTGTAACGTCAAATTCAATTTGGAAAATACTAAATATAACGAGCATGAAAAAGACATCATGCAGTAAAGCTGCAATTGCTGTAATCGAGAAATAAAACTCGAAACGCATCGTAACATATATAATCATTCCAATTGCGGCAATAGCTAATGCTTTAACTGCATTTTTCACCAGTTCTTGTCCGACAATTGGAGAAACAACACTTACACTTGGCTCGTGTCCATACTTGTCCATGAAGTAATTTTTCACTTCATTTATCTTTTCTTTATTTAATACGGAATCATATCGTACAACTGCTATTTCACCATTTTCTCCAGATGTAACGATTGATTTAGCTTCTAAATCTAACTCTTTCATCGCATCCTCTATTGACGCTGTCGTAATTGTTTCATCGGATAAAATTTCTACACGTGAACCACTTGTAAAATCAATTCCCGGATTTAATTGCAAGAACGATAAAGATGCAATACCGATTATTATTAATGAAATCGTCAAAGTGAAAATCTTTTTACGATGTTTCACAATATCGACACGACGATTAAAGATAGTTGGTTCTACTTCTTTGTTTTTACTAATATCTTCAATATCGTTTTTCTTAACACCGAACCAGCCTTTACGTTTCGTTAAGAAACCACTTTGGATCCATAAACTTAATAATAATCTTGTACCGAATACTGCTGTTAAGAAACTAATTAAAATACTAACAATTAACATCGTTGCGAATCCTTTAACAGAACTCGTGCCAAATATAAATAGAACTGCTGCAGCTAATAATGTCGTAATATTCGCATCTAAAATAGTAACGAGCGAGTTTTTTCCTCCTGCTTTAAAGGAAGCAACAACAGATTTACCTGCACGTAATTCTTCCTTAATTCGTTCAAATGTTAAGACGTTTGCATCAACAGCCATACCGACACCGAGAATCAATGCTGCAATACCTGGTAATGTTAATACTCCATTCATTAATTGAAACACTAATAAAATTAGAAAAACATAGATTGTAATATTGATTCCAGCAATGAATCCTGGAAAACGATACGTGAAAATCATATATAAGAAAATAATTGCAATCCCAATGATTCCTGCAAATACCGTTTCATTCAAAGCTTGTTCACCAAATTGTGCGCCGACAGATGTAGAATATAATTCTGTCATTTGTACAGGCAGTGAACCGGAATTGATAATATCAGCAAGTCTTTGTGCTTCTTCTACCGTAAAATCTCCTTCAATTTGTACATTAGTTGTGTTTAATGTACTAGATACTGCAGGTGCCGAAATATATTTTGGTCCAGCTTTTCCTACCTCATCTAAAAATGCATCTTCCCCCTCATCAAAGTCCATCCAAATGACGAGTAGATTTTGTCCTGTGCCCATATTTTTAATCGTTGTCGTTACATCAGCAAATTTCTCCGCATCTTTTAATTGTAATGTAACAATTGGTTGATTCGTATCTTGGTGAAAATCTTGTTTTGCACTACCTTCCTTAATATCGGAACCAGACAGATGTTCTTTATCATTAATATCTCTAAACGATAATCTTGCTGAAGTCGATAACATTTCCCGTGCCTCTTCTTGGTTATCAACACCAGCTAATTGCACACGAATTCGATCTTCCCCTTCAATGGCAATAACTGTTTCACTAATCCCTAATCGATTTACACGGTCATTTAATGTTTGGACCGTTCCTTCAAGTAGGGATCGATCTACCTTTTGATTTTCATCAATTGGTTCAACCTCATAGAGGATTTCAAATCCACCTTGCAAGTCTAATCCTAAGTTAATTTTTTTACTAATATCTGTTACAGTCGTTCCAATAATCGACATAAATGCTACGACGATAATGAGAAACGCTATAATTCTACTTCTTTTTTTCATGCATTCATTTCCTCTCTTTAGGTAAGCTTCGTTTACGGTTGTTCATTGTTTGTAACTGCTTGAATCGATGCCATTAAATCACTATCATCTACTTTCAATGCATTTACTGTAATGAAATTCATGTACGTACTTGCTGGAAGATGAAAAATATCTTGAATAATTTCATGTAAATATTTTTCCGGATTCTTTTTCCATATTGTTTCCATTAAACAACGCCATAACTCATCCACGGTTATTTCGTTATACCCAATTAGTCTAAATTCAGATTCTTTACTTTTCAATGCTGGATAGACATGTTTTTTCCATTCACGTACATGTTTTCTTTCCATCGATAAACCCCTTTCTATGAAATCGATAATTTATGTCATTTATGTAAGGTTATAGAGCATATATATGATTATAATCGTATTTCTTCCTAATAGAAAGAAAGGTGAGGTTGTGACAAAACAATCTTTTCTTTATGGCACAATTGTATTAATTGTTGCTAGTATGTTGACAAGGTTCCTCGGTTTTATAAACCGAATGATTACAGCAAGATTAATGGGCGAAGAAGGAATTGGGCTATATATGTTAGTAATGCCCACACTGTTTCTCCTTTTAACTCTAACGCAAATTGGCTTGCCATTAGCAATCTCTAAAAACATTGCAGAGGCTTATGCAAAAAACGACGAAGGTCGCATCAGAAAAATAATGACATATGCTTTCATTATTATAACATGTACGAGCATATTTTTTACTGTTTCACTCATACTTTTTGCACCGACCATTGCAACGTATTTATTAACTGATGAACGAACAGAATATTTATTATACGCATTGGCCCCGGCTATTCCAGTTATCGCATTTTCTTCATTATTTAAAGGATATTTTCAAGGGTTGCAAAATATGAAACCACAAAGCATCGGCTTAGTGATTGAACAAATCGTTCGTATCGGTTTCGTATATGTTGCTATCCACTATTTTATCCAGTTTGGCATTGTACATGCTGCAGTTAGTGCAGTAGTGTCGATTACAATTGGCGAAATTGCTTCATTCTTATTTCTTTATTATCAATATAAAAAAAATCGACTAAAGAAAAAACAAGCAAACCAATCATCACATATATTAAGTAGTTTATTGACAATTGCCTTACCACATACGACGAGTAAATTAGTTCAATCATTTTCTAATTTTTTAGAACCTATTTTCGTGACAAAAAGCTTAAAAATAGCTGGCTATAGTACAATTGATGCAACGAAACAATATGGAGAATTAACTGGCTTTGTTATGCCGCTTTTGTTTTTGCCAACATTTATTACAAATTCTATCTCTGTAGCATTATTACCATCTGTCTCCATGCTGCAAACACGAAATGAGCAAAAAGTATTGTTTGAACGAATGGAACAAGCAATTCGCTTTTCATTTTTATCTGGTGCTGTTGCAACCATCATTTTCATATTGTTTGCCAATACTATTTTAACATATATATATGGTACAAGTAATGCAAGTCTATTTGTAAAAATGATGGCACCATTTTTTCTATGTCTTTATATACATACACCGTTACAAACGATTCTTATTTCATTAAATTATGCTCGGGAGGTGATGTGGAATAATATTTTAGGAGCAATTGTGAAATTTTCTATTTTAATTATGTTTACGTCACATCCGACATTTGGAATTTATGGTGTCGTCATCGCTCTTAACATGTATGTTCTCTTTGTTATGTGTTTACATTTTTTACTGTTGTATCGTCGAACTAAATTTTTTCCTCCCTTAAAAAATGTGTTCCGTTTAGTTTTACTGTTTATTAGCACATATGCGGTAGCATATATATTGAAAATGTATATAATCATTGACGGAATCCTTATATTTATCATTTTATTATGTATGATTGTTCTTTTATATATTTTCTTTATTTTTCTTTTTCGCTGTATTACAAAAGAGGAATTTGTACAATTTAAAAATATTTTATGGAAAAAATAACATAACGAAGAACAACTTTTATTAGCTGAGTATAAGTATGGACACAAAAAAACATTTCATCTATTTTCGATGAAATGTTTTTTATTTCGATGTATGTAAAATTAGTCTACTTTTACTTCACGAATGGCTGCACGATCAAATGTTAATCGAGCATCATTTGATTTAATGATAACTTTTCCTTCATCAATTGCATCGATGACACCGTGTAATCCACCGATCGTAACGATTGAATCGCCTTTTTGTAAATTATCTTGCATCTCTCTTACTTGTTTCTGTCGCTTCTGTTGTGGACGAATTAATAAGAAATAAAAGATAACAAACATTAAAATAATTGGTGATAGTGATATTAATGTATCCATTATAACCCTCCTTCCTAAAAGTTTTTCGGTTGATCTTTGTTGAACCCATATTGTTCAAAAAAGATTTCTTTAAATGTTCCAAGTCGGTCCTCTCGAATAGCATCTCTGACTTGCTCCATTAATTTTAACAGAAAATAAAGGTTATGATAAGTAGTAAGTCTAAATCCGAATATTTCATTCGTATTAATTAGATGACGAATATATGCTCGGGAATAATTTTTACATGTGTAACAATCACAATTTTCGTCAATTGGAGAAAAATCACGCGCATATTTAGCATTACGAACGACTAAACGTCCATTTGACGTCATACAAGTACCATTTCGTGCTATTCTCGTCGGCAAAACACAATCAAACATATCAATTCCACGTAACGCACCGTCAATTAATGAGTCAGGTGAACCAACACCCATTAAATAACGTGGTTTATCGGAAGGCATAAATGGCACTGTTTCTTCTAACACTTGATTCATAATATGTTTTGGTTCTCCAACAGATAACCCTCCAATTGCATAACCTGGAAAGTCAAGGGATATTAAATCTTCTGCACTACGTTTACGAAGATCTGCATATTCTCCACCTTGGATAATACCAAATAACCCTTGATCGTGTGGACGCTTATGTGCCTCTAAACAACGTTCTGCCCAACGGGATGTACGTGCAACAGATTTTTCCATATATTCATATGTCGCAGGATATGGAGGACATTCATCTAACACCATCATAATATCCGGTCCGAGATCATTTTGTACTTGCATCGCCTTTTCAGGAGAAAAAAATAGCTTTTCTCCACTTAAATGATGGCGAAAATGAACACCTTCTTCCTGTATATCACGAATTTTACTTAAACTAAATACTTGAAATCCACCAGAATCTGTTAAAATTGGTCTATCCCAATTCATAAATCGGTGTAGACCACCTGCTTCTTTTACGATATCTTCCCCAGGACGTAACCATAAATGATACGTATTGGAAAGAATAATTTGTGCATCCATCTGTTTTAATTCTTCTGGACTCATTGTTTTTACTGTTGCTAACGTTCCTACTGGCATAAACATCGGAGTATCAAACGTACCATGTGGTGTATGAACTTTACCAAGTCTAGCACCTGTTTGTTTACACGTTTTAATTAATTCATACGTAATTGCCATTTTTATTTGTCATCCTTTTTATCTTTTTCACTTGGCAAAATAAACATTGCATCTCCAAAACTAAAGAAACGATATGCATGTTGGATTGCCTCTTCATATGCTTTAAAAATCAACTCTTTTCCTGCTAAGGCACTAATTAATAATAAAAGTGTTGATTTTGGCAAATGGAAATTCGTTATTAACCCATCTATTGCTTTATACGTATATGGTGGGTAAATATAAATGTTCGTCCATCCTGTCTCTTCGACAAATTTTCCATCATGTGCATTTGCAATCGTTTCTAACACTCTCGTTGATGTCGTGCCCACCGAAATGATTCGTCCATTAGTTGCTTTAACATGATTTAATGTTTCAGCTGCTTCTTTAGACATATGATAATATTCACTATGCATATCATGTTCTTCAATTTCATGAACTGTAACTGGACGGAAAGTTCCTAAACCGACATGTAGTGTGACATAAACGATATGGATTCCTTTTGCCTTTATTTCTTCTAACAATTCTTTTGTAAAATGTAAACCAGCTGTCGGTGCCGCCGCAGACCCTTCTTCCTTTGCATACACCGTTTGATAACGATCATCATCTTGTAACTGTTCTTTTATATATGGTGGTAAAGGCATTTCTCCTAATTCGTTTAATATTTCGAGAAAGATTCCTTCATACGTAAGACGTAATACTCGAGCCCCTTCTTCTTTTTCCTCGACACAAGTTGCAACAAGTTTTCCATCACCAAAGGAAATCTTTGTACCAACCTTTACCTTACGAGCTGGTTTTACGAGTGCTTCCCATTCATTGTTTTCATTTTCATGTAATAGTAGCACCTCGATTTTAGCAAATGTTTCTTCCTTCACACCAAATAATCGAACAGGAATTACTTTGGAGTTGTTTAATACTAAACAATCTCCACTTTTCAAGTAATTCGTCACATGTTTAAAATGATCATGTACAATTTCTCCTGTATCTTTATGTAACACAAGAAATCTTGATGATGTGCGATCCTTTAGTGGTGTTTGTGCAATTAAATGTTCTGGTAAATGATAATTATATGATTCAATATCCATATTTTTAACTCCTATTTAAAACGTGAAATGATAGCGAACAATAACGATAAAATAATCGATACGACGATAGATGTCATAATTGGAAAATGGAAAGATACATTGCCTTTTTTAAACGATATATCTCCTGGTAATTTTCCAATCCATGTCCAAAGAACACCAATAACAATAAAGACGATCCCTATTAAAATAAACATTTTTCCGAATTGCATCGATTTCACCTTTTTAATCCAAAATGTTCATATGCTTTTTCGGTAGCAATACGCCCTCTCGGAGTTCGTTGAATAAAACCGATTTGTAATAAGTAAGGTTCGTATACTTCCTCAATCGTTTGTGGCTCTTCACCAATTGTTGCTGCAATTGTATCTAAACCGACAGGACCACCTTGGAAATCCTGTATAATACCTTGTAAAAATTTATGGTCGATATGATCGAGTCCGACATCGTCCACTTGTAGCATTTTTAGTGCTTTTTTTGTTGTTTTTAACGAAATTTCCTCTTCCCCACTTACTTGCGAAATATCTCGGATACGTTTTAGTAAACGATTTGCAATTCGTGGAGTCCCACGAGAACGTCCAGCTATTTCTAATGCCGCTTCCTTTTCAATAGGCATTTGGAAAATAGATGCGGTTCGTTCAATAATTTCACATAAGTCATCCCGTTCGTAGTACTCTAATCGACTTAATACACCAAAACGGTCACGTAAAGGTGCTGTTAAAAGCCCTGCACGTGTCGTTGCTCCTATTAATGTAAATGGTGGTAAATCAATACGAACAGACCTAGCACTTGGCCCTTGACCAATGACAATATCTAAAAAGTAATCTTCCATTGCTGGATATAATACTTCTTCAATTGCACGTGGGATGCGATGCACCTCATCGATAAATAATACATCTCCTGGTTCAAGAGAAGACAAAATCGCGGCTAAATCGCCTGATCGTTCTATTGCTGGCCCTGATGTCGCACGAAATTGTACACCCATTTCATTGGCAATGATAGCAGCTAACGTTGTTTTTCCAAGTCCTGGTGGTCCATATAATAATACGTGGTCTAATGCTTCTTCACGCATTTTTGCCGCTTGAATAAATATATCTAAATTTTCTTTTACTTTATGCTGACCTATATATTCAGCTAGCATTGTAGGACGTAATGATAATTCTACTAGTTTGTCATCTTCATTTTGTTCCCCAGTTACAATACGGTCTTCCATCACGATCCCCTTTCCTAGCTTACATTAATTTTTCACAAATAATGCTAATGCTTTTCGAATAAGTTCATCTGTTTCTGTTATGTTTTCTTTTTTCAGTTGTGACATAACATGGTTAACTTCCTTATCCGTATATCCTAAGGCTTTCAATGCTTCCTTCGCTTCTGAGATGTGAGTAGATGATGTATGTGAGACGGTCGTTGTCGTTTCTTCTAAAGAGAATACGGCTGTTAATTTGCCTTTTAAATCTAAAATAATTTGTCTAGCTGTCTTCTTTCCGACACCAGGAAATTTCGTTAAATACTTTTCATCTTCCTGTTCAATCGCTGCAATAAATTCATCTACATCTGCATTCCCTAAAATAGCAACAGCACTTTTAGGACCAATACCCGAAACAGAAATTAATTTAGTAAATAAATATTTTTCCTCTTCATCTTTAAATCCATACAAAGTTTGATTATCTTCTCGTACATGATGATACGTAAAAATAAATAGTTCCTTTTGTAAAGAATTTTGATAAATGAATGGATTTGGACATACAATTTCATAGCCGATGCCACCTACATCAACGATAATCGATTCATCTAATATAAACGTTAATTGTCCTTTAATATAAGCAATCATGAAATTCCCCTTTATACGAGCAAGTCATCATTCAGTTTCTTCTAAATTGTGATGCACATCTTGCACATCTTCATTTTCTTCTAACATGTCAATCATTTGCATCATTTTCTCTTTAGCATCACCATCTAATGCAGTATATGTTTGTGGAATAAGTGTAATTTCCGCTTCTTCAATATCGTATCCTGCTTCACGTAAATGGTCATTTACTTCTTGGAATGCATCCGGTGTCGTATAAATTTCATATACACCTTCTTCGACTTCGATATCTTCTGCCCCTGCATCAATTGCTTCCAAAGTTAATTCGTCTTCATCTATTTTTTCTTCTTTGTCTACAATAACAATATACCCTTTACGATCAAACATAAATGATACGCAACCCGTTTCTCCTAAGTTACCACCATTTTTACTAAACGCATGTCGTACTTCTGATGCTGTACGGTTTCGGTTATCCGTTAATGCATGTACAATGACAGCAGTTCCATTCGGTCCGTACCCTTCATATGTTACTTCTTCAAAGTTTGCCCCATCTAGCATACCTGTAGCTTTTTTAACCGCACGATCAATATTATCATTTGGCATATTATCTGCCTTCGCCTTTTCAATTGCCGTACGAAGTGATGGGTTCATTTCAGGATCTCCACCACCCATTTTTGCTGCTGTATATATTAATTTTGCATGACGCATAAATATTTTTCCACGTTTTGCGTCTTGTGCACCTTTTCTTCTCTGAATATTATGCCATTTTGAATGTCCAGCCATGTTCCTGTCCCCTTTCTCACTTGGACTAAAATCCTTTTTCAGTATAGCAAAATTATGCTAGTAAAGAAAGAATGTACCTTATTTCAGACGTAATTGTGTTGCAATATTACGTTTATGTTCTGTACGTGCGTGTAATTGTTCAATAACTTCTTTGTCTTTTTCAGGTATTTCTTCCCCCTTTAAATAAGCATCAATATATGCATATGTTGTCCCCATTTCTTCTTCATCGGTTTGTCCCACCCAAAGGTCTGCACTCGGATTTTTCTCAATGACTTCCACAGGTACATGTAAAAAGTGTGCAAGTTCACGAACTTCTTGTTTTGTTAGATCTACAATTGGTTGTAAATCGACTCCACCATCTCCGTATTTCGTGAAATACCCTGTAAACCATTCAGCCATATTATCTGTTCCGACGACTAAGTAATTGTAATTATTTGCAATGGTATACAATGTACTCATTCGTAAACGAGCACGTAAGTTTGCATCTGCAATTCGAGCATTCTTTTCATGCCACTCACTAACACGATTAACTTCCTGTTGAATCGTTTCGATCATTAAGGCATGTGTCGCCGTTAAGTCTACATTCATGGATGTAATATGACATGCTTGTACAACTGCTTCCGCATCTTTTAAATCTGTCGGGTTGCTATTAATTGGCATTATGACACCAAGTGAGTCATTCGGGAATGCACGTTTAATTAAGTTTGCGATTACCGCCGAATCTAGTCCACCACTAACACCGACAATTAATCCATTCGCATTTGCTTGTTTTACTTGATTTTGTAACCATACCTTGATTTTTTCAACTATTTGTTCCATCTACCTCATCCTTTAATATATTCGTATAGAAGAAAAGGGATAAACATATAATTTCTATCCCTTTTCCTACATTAAATATGCATACTATTATGTTATATTATACACATAATGCAAGGTATCTTGAATTATTACAGTTTATATTACGTCAAACGATGGTGTCCACCTTCATGAAAATACGTATCATTTCTAAATGATTCGAATTGCCCTGTATTATCTCTTTGCATGTTATTTGGGATTGGATCTCTTTGAAACTCTCTATGTTCCATTTGTGGATGATTGTTTATATTACTTTTTATTTCATTTAAATTTTCTTTATGATGTTTACAACAGCAACAATAATAAACAATTGTATCCGGTCTTCTTTCATGAAAATCGGTTTGTCTTGTCTGGTTCGGCCTAACCATCTGGTTTTCTACTTGATTTGGCATTTGCATCTGAGATCTTCGGTTGTCATCTTGTTCGGTAACTCGTGGTGATACAACTCGTGGTTCACCTAAATGTCTATTTTGCGGCACATTTGACTGAAGCTCGTTTTCCCTTTCCATCGAGCGCGGTCTTTGTCGTTCATCATGTTCTACATCTTGCATCGGTCGAAAATTCTCATTTTGACTCTCACGTCTTTCATCTTTTTTCAACCTTTTTTGGTGTTCGTTTGGATGAATTGGCATTCTTTTAGAAGGAATTTGAATTTTCATTCCTGGAAACATCATCTCAGGATCGGCAATTTGTGGATTTGCTTGTATTAACGTATCTAAATCTACCCCATACTGTTTAGAAAGTTGATATAATGTATCACCTTTTTGGACGATATGAATTTGCATGAACATTCTCCTTTGTCTCATAGTCTATAACAACGTATGCAAAAATCATGTCCTACGTGCCCAAAACTACTTATCTCACTATTTTTTCCATGAAAAAACGTCCATAGTCATATAGCACGATGAAAGTGCCTATATGCATATGGACGTTACATAGTTATATAGTTGGAACTGATGTTTTAAAATGATATACAGGATATGTTCCTAATACTGTAACTTTACAATCTAAAGCTGTTAACTCTCCTATGACCCCAGGAAACAACGCATCATCATAAGGTTCGTCAACATCAATTAAGAAAAAGTAATTTCCTAAACCTGTTTTCATCGGGCGTGATTCAATTTTGGATAAGTTCATTTTTCTCCAAGCAAATGCAGATAACACTTGATGTAATACTCCCGCACGGTCTTCAGGTAAAGTTACTAAAATACTCGTTCTCTCTAGCTTTTTTTCATAGTTAATATTCATTCCTGTTTCATCTTTCGTTAAAACGATAAAACGTGTATGGTTATTCGGGAAATCATGAATATTTTCCTTTAACACTGTTAAATCATATTCTTTTGCAGCGAGTAAATTTCCAATGGCTGCAATTGGACGACCATTTTCACTTACCAATTCAGCAGCACTTGCTGTTGAATTCGTATAATGAATGGATGCATTTTTTAAGTTTTTATGGATGAATTGTTGACATTGCGCAATTGCATGACGATGTGAGTGTACTTCTTCAATATCATTTAAACTGCAATCAAAACTTTTATGAACAAGTAAATTTTGTTCGATAGGTACAACTAACTCTGCTACGATTGGTAAGCGGACTTGATGTACTAAATAATCAATCGATAAATGTACAGTTCCTTCAATCGCATTTTCAATCGGTACGACACCGATGTCGATTTCTCCTTCATTTACTGCATCAATGACTTGTGGAATAGTTTTAAAAGCAACCTTTTCATCCCCATTAAATGCTAAGTCCACCGCTATTTTTGTAAATGTTCCTCTAGGTCCTAAATATCCAATTTTCCCTGTCAATTCACTTCGCTCCGTTCTATTTTCCAATATTCATAAAGTTGTATCTATTTTCTAAATATTTACACATATAATATACATACTTTAACAAAAGGAATAGAACTAATCAATAAATTCAAATTCAAAGTCTAATAATCTAACCGTATCTCCATCTTGAGCCCCACGTTTTCGTAACTCGTTGTCCACACCCATATGGCGTATCTGTCTTGCAAACCGTTTTACACCTTCATCTGTCGTAAAGTCTGTCATCTTAAATAATTTTTCAATTTCATTTCCTTGTAATACAAAGGCACCATCATCATCACGACTTACTGTGAAAGGTTTTTCTTGTGGTTTCGGCTCAATGACAACTGTATCTTCTATTACCGCCGTATGTTTCGGTATTGTATCTAACGTATCGGCAATTTTATATAATAAGACATCTAATCCTTTCCTTGTAAAAGATGAAATGGGAATGACATCGATATCAGCGCCAATTTTTTCTCTAAATTCTGCTAAATTTTCCTCAGCTTCTGGCATATCCATTTTATTCGCTACAATGATTTGTTTTTTCTCCATTAATACGTCATCATATTGTTTTAACTCTTCATTAATTTTTACATAATCATCATACGGATTACGGCCTTCCATACTTGCCATATCAATTAAATGAACAATCAATCTCGTACGTTCTACATGTCGTAAAAATTGATGACCTAAGCCAACACCTTCATGTGCTCCCTCAATTAGTCCTGGTAAATCAGCCATAACAAAACTACGACCATCTTCTGTATCCACAACGCCTAAGTTAGGAGACAGTGTCGTAAAATGATAATCAGCAATTTTTGGACGTGCAGCACTGACGACAGATAATAATGTAGATTTTCCAACACTTGGAAAACCAACAAGCCCAACATCCGCAATCACTTTTAACTCGACTCGGATATTACGTTCTTCTCCAGGTTCACCATTTTCAGAAAGTGTCGGAGCAGGGTTTTTCGATGTGGCAAAACGAATATTTCCACGACCTCCACGACCACCTTTCACAATCACAGCTCGTTGTCCGTGTTCTGTTAAATCTGCTAACAATTCATTCGTATCTTCATCATATACAACCGTTCCTGGTGGAACCGGAACGACTAAAGCTTCTGTATTTCTTCCATGTTTACTTTTACTCATACCATTTTCGCCACGATCTGCTTTGAAATGACGATTATAACGAAAATCTATTAACGTATTAATTCCTTCATCTACTTCGAAAATGACGTCCCCGCCATTTCCTCCGTCTCCTCCAGCTGGTCCACCTTTTGGTACATATTTTTCACGACGGAAAGCAGCCATCCCGTTCCCACCGTCACCAGCTTTTACATAGACGGATACTTGATCGATAAACATATGTTTCACCTCATTATATTCTCTTTCTTGCCATGTCTTGTACAAAGTATACCAAATTGTCTAATGGATGATAATAATATCAAAGAAAAAACTCCAATCTAAATTGATTGGAGTTTTTATATCATTTACGCTTCAACAGATTCAGGATATACGCTAACTTTTTTACGGTCACGTCCGTAACGTTCGAAACGTACAACCCCGTCTACTTTAGCGAATAAAGTATCGTCTTTTCCGCGTCCAACGTTTTCACCCGGATAGATTTTCGTGCCACGCTGACGGTATAAGATTGATCCGCCTGTAACAAACTGACCGTCTGCACGTTTAGCACCTAAACGTTTAGCTTCAGAGTCACGTCCGTTACGAGTAGAACCCGCTCCTTTTTTCTGTGCGAAAAACTGTAAATCTAATGTTAACATGTAAGGCACCCCCTTACTCTATTGTAATTTTTATAAATTCACCGTATTGTCGTTCTATCGTTTTTAAAGATTCGATCATTGCTTCTAATATAATATTCGCCTTTTCTAATCGTTCTCCAGTTAAAGAATTTGGTAATTCGACGTATAAATAACCGCCTTCTCCAGCCTGATCAACAATTAACTCCGTTTCACATAAAGCCGTTACCGCATTTACGGAGCCAAAGGAAACGGCCGACACAGCAGCACATACTAAATCGTAACCGTATGGTCCACTATTCGCATGACCACTTATTTCAAATGCATGAATCGTATCATTATATTTTGATATTACAACTTTTATCATACTTAAAATCCTTAAGCGTTAATTTTTTGCACTACTAATTTCGTGTATGGTTGACGATGACCTTGTTTACGGCTGTAGTTTTTCTTAGGCTTATATTTGAAAACAGTAATCTTCTTTTGACGACCTTGTTTTTCAACTTTTGCCTCAACTGTAGCTCCTTCTACATATGGAGCACCTACTTTAACATCATCTCCACCAACGAATAATACTTTGTCAAATGTAACTGTTTCTTCTACGTCAGCATCAACTTTCTCAACGTAAATTACTTCACCTTCAGCTACTTTAACTTGTTTACCACCAGTTTCAATAATTGCGTACATTCTCTTGCACCTCCTATTAGACTAAGACTCGCCATGCAGGTACTTTCTTATAAAAGTTTAAAACCTGATCTGTGCGGTTGTAGCAATGGTGCTACAAATACATAACATAAAGATAATAGCATATTTCTTTTATACTTGTCAACAACAATCATCGCTTAATTTTTAGCCATTGATAGATGGTCATATGATATCCTCTAGAATCAAAAAAAGCATCCCTAATTTCACGTTCCCCTACAATCGTTTCATCTATTATATGAAATTGCGTTTGTTTTTCTTTATACAAATTTTTAATTAGTTTTTTTATATGATCCTCTCGTTGACAATATATTACTTTTCTTCGCTCATTTATCCTTTTTTTCTGCATCAGAAAACGTAAAAATTGAAAGTGTCTTTCCCGAAATATACGAACATTTTCAAGGAACAGAAATATAGTAAGTAAAAGAACTGTTAAATGAAAATTGTACATATAGTAATACATTACATATAAGAAGGCAAGTAGAAATAGTGAAAATATAACGATGAGTTGATAGGAAAAGTAGTACGGTAATTTCTTTAAAACTAAATAAAATAACATTCTTCCCCCATCTAACGGCATGATAGGTAATAAATTAAATACACATAATAGAAGATTAAAATAATGAATTTCTAACAGGAGTGATGCGGGTACAATTGGAAATAAAGCTACTATGTTTAAAAAGAGAAATATAAATGCATGTTGAATTGGTCCCGCAATTGTAACGATCATACATTCATTTATCGGCCGATTCATCCATTCCGTCGTCTCCATCACACCACCAAAAAAATGAAAGGAAACAGTTGGAATGTCCCATTTATAATATTTCGCAGCAATAACATGTCCTAATTCATGTATACATACAATCATACTAACAATAAAAAATTGTACAAACATCCCGGTAAAAATACTAATTATGAAAAGAAATATAAAAACTGGATGAATGGAAATATTACGGGCTATCGTCAACTTGAATTACCTCTAAAGGATCCATATATGTATTATTTTTTTCCATTTGTACATATACTTCTTTTGCTTTACTTGCTTTGCCAATCCTATCCCCTGCTTCAACGGTTTCATAAATGTGCACATCAACATCTTTTAACTGTCCATATGTCGTTGTACTATTATTGGCATGTTGAACGACAATTGTTTTACCATAGTCTTTATCATTTCCAGCAAAAATAATAACCCCACGTTGCATGGCATTTACGTTTTCCTCGTTTGTCGCAAGCACAGTCATTCCTTGTCCATTAGTTGAAAAGGTTTCAATCACTTCATTTTCTGTTAAAAAGTCCCCTGACTCTGTTCCATCCTTCATCTGTTTCGTTGGGATGATAGCGAGTGGACTCCCAAAATTCGATACATACCATTCATTTACTTTTGCAAATGGAAATTCTTCTTTCATCCCATTATGTACAAACTGTGCAACTGGTTGAAAAAACTGAATATTCGTCTGTAACAAAAACACACTTAATAAAAACAGTGTCAATGCACCAACGAACGATCGAAATAACCGTTGACGGCGAAACATATGCTTGTTTGCTATCGGTGTAACATCCACATTGCCATCATAAGATTCTTCTAACGTTGGGAAAATTGGCATCGGTTTCTGTTCTACTCGTTGCACTTGTACACGTCGCATCCCTTTTCGCTTTTTTATTCCTCTTCGAATTTCTTTAATTCGCTTGTCCATACCGTTTCATCCTTTACCTAATTTGTTATCTTACTATATGCAAACGGATAGACTCATATGAATTTAAAAAGTATGGTGTTAACTATGGAATGTTTTGGCTCCTTGTCAAATAGTGTTGGTGATCCTCTTAAAGTCATTTAATATGTAATTGTGTGGAACCAATAAGAATAGCGTGAATATGTCACTTCGGAAATGTACTCCGCTTTCCGCGTGCGGCTGCTAAGCCAAGCTCAGGCTTTGCCTTCCCTTGTCTTATCTAGGCCTTTTTTCACGCAGGAGTCTACGTACATTTCCTACGTTTCATCTGGTTGTTTTCATGCTAGTTTCCTCTTCCTTTGTAGCTTAAACTGCAGGGGAGGAGGATTTTTTACTTTGTATGAATGATCTCCATTTAAAGTGTAAAATGATTCTCTTTTTAAAATTATGAAAATATCGATATCCATATGCAACGCGATTCCATACCTTTATTTTGTTATTAATCCCTTCGATACGACCATTATTGTATAAATACATCAAGCTATGCTTGAGATACGATATATGTTTTTCACTGTCTTAATGCTTGTCTTCATATAATGAAAGTATAACGATTGGTCAACGGTATTTAGTGTATACGACAACGCTGTAAAATCCTTCTCCTTTACACATTCCAATAATGTTTGATATAAATGATAATGCATTTTTAAATCCTCATCATAATCCAATAATTCATTGATCACACTTGCCTCGAAGCGTTGGCCAAATAACGGGTAATATTTATAATCCGTGATGTTTTCGTCCCATTTTTGTAGATCGTGTAATCCTCGTTTTAACTCCACAACAATCGTAATATGCTGGTGTATATGTCAATTTAGCTGTAAAGAACTTAGCCATTCTTCCCTGATGTGACCTTAATTCTACAGCATTTTTTTCGGTTTCGATGTTCTTATTATGTATATCAAGCAGTAATTTTATATTATTAGAATGAGACAAGTGATTTCCCTTCTGGATTTGGTTTTCGACGACTTTCATTCTAAAGGGAAATTCACTTGTTTTCTATTTTTATGCATAAAAAAGGTGCCAGTGATTTTTTTGCACCAACACCAAATATTGTAGAGCCAATATTTTTTACTATATGTTAATTGCTCAGACAAAATTGGTAAATTTTTAATAAACTAAAGTTCTTTGCTCGTTTTCTAATAGATAATGGAACGTATGGATTTCCTCTATCAACACCATATGAAGAAGCTCAAAAAAGGAGTCCCAGTAAAAATTACTGAAACTCCTTTTCGCTTAATCGCTTTTGTCCAAGCCTCGCCATACATATAATATTATGACTTAAAGCCAAATAAACTTTTCATTTTTTGGAACATCCCTTTGTTCTCCTCCAATGTTTGAAGGGGAACAGATTCTCCTAAAATACGACGTGCAATATTACGATATGCAATCGAAGCCTTATTGTCATTTTTTAATGCGACGGGTTCTCCTTCATTTGATGCTTTTATTACATCATCACTATCAATGACAATCCCTAACAAATCGATCGATAATACTTGAATAACATCATCAATATCTAGCATATCGCCATCTTTCATCATATGATTGCGGATACGATTAATAATTAATTGTGGTCGTTCCATTTCACGTTGTTCAATTAAGCCAATAATACGATCAGCATCTCGCACACTTGATTTTTCAGGCGTAGTGACAACAATGGCTTTATCTGCACCAGCAATAGCATTTTTAAATCCTTGCTCAATCCCAGCTGGACAGTCAATAATAATGTAATCATAATCTTGTTTTAATTCCGCAATAATTTTTAACATACCTTCTTCTGTAACAGCAGATTTATCACTCGTTTGTGCTGCTGGTAACAATGAAAGATGTGAAAAGCGTTTATCTTGAATTAACGCTTGTTGTAGACGACATCTTTCTTCAATGACATCTACAATATCGTAAATAATTCTATTTTCAAGCCCCATAATGACATCCAAATTACGTAAACCGATATCTGTATCAATGAGACACACTTTTTTATCCATCAACGCAAGGGCAGTTCCAACGTTTGCGGTTGTCGTCGACTTTCCGACCCCACCCTTTCCAGATGTAATAACGATCGCTTCACCCATCATACATTCCCCCTTTTAATTTACGTAATTTTCTCTGTACGTAAGGTAATACTTGTAAGCGGTCAATTACAATTTTTTCATTTTCTTTGTCCAAATAGCCGCACTCCATATAGACCCCTTCCGTCTCGTAATCTGGGGCACGACTTATGTATTGTGATATGCGCAATTGATTTGGATTCATATAAGAGGCCGCAATGACAGCTTCATCATTCCCCTTTGTTCCTGCATGTGCAATTCCATGCAATTTTCCTAATATGTAAATATCTCCTGTTGCACGAACTTCACCGCCCGGATTCACATCTCCAATCAAAAGTAAGTCACCTTCGATATCGAGAACCTGACCGGAGCGAACGATTTGCGATATCGATTTTAAAGAATGTTCTTCAAACCATTGTTTTGCTTTTTCACGGCTAATAACCTTGGAGTCAAATTTTTCTATAAAGAAATGGTTGTCCTTTTCAACCATTTCACGTAACTGCTTTTTTTGTTCAGGTGAAACATGACGATATCCCAATTGCAATGTCACATTTGCAGCTTTTTCCTGTTGATCTGTATGAGGAACAGATGCTAATACTTCTTCTAGTTGAAGAATAACGTCTTGGTAACTCTCTTCATCATTAATATGAAAAATTAACCCATCTTTTGTTCCTTTAATTGAAATAATTTGATTGTCATTTTGCATTCGTTTCACCCCATTAAGCAACTTTCCATATTATGAAACCCGTTGTAATTCTTCATCACTCCATCTTACTAAACGTTTAGAAAAAATGAAATAAACTAACAAAAAGAACAGAAGATTTGCTACTACTGTTGGAAGGAGTCGATGTGTCATAAAAAACATAAATGATAAATCAATTGTCCCGACAAAGCTATATACAATATAAATTTGGATTTCTACTAGACTTATAGTAACCATTGCAATAATACACGATACAAGAAAATTCGTTATAAATAGTCGTTTTAACATTTGTGCTATATACACAGATACTGCATACACGAACATGTACACACCTAATATATCTGCATATACGATATCAATTAATATACCAAAAACAATACTATATGCTACTGCATAAAATGTATGGCTTTTGTCAAAGAAAATAGCGACAACGATTAGAAACATAAATAACCAATGAGGTACAATTAATATTTCCGTTTCTAATAAACGTAAAGGTAATAAATCAATTGCAATACCTTCAATTACAAGCAAACCAAATAAAATGAGTACTAATACAAGACGCTTCATTTACTTATCACCTGAATTTTCTGTGTCATCGTCTGTATCTAATGCTCGATCTATCACAATTACTTGATTAATATCGTAAATATTTGCACTCGGTTCTAAGTATACTTTTGTTGTTAAACCATACGGGTCTGCTTCAATCTCCTTAATCGTACCAATTGGAAGGCCTGATGGATATTGGCCACCTAACGAGGAAGAAACAACTAATTCTTCTTCTTTTACCTTTTTACCAGATTGTTCCATAATGCGAAAAACAAGTGCTTCTTTTTCCTTGTCATACCCTTCAATTAACCCAAAAATATTATCTTTTCCTTTACGTGAAATCGTAGCGGAAATACGATTTAACTGATCAAAACCAGTAATAAGTTGTACTGTCGCATGCATATTAGATACAGATGTAACTTTTCCAATCATACCATCTACTGTCATAACCGCCATGTTCGTTTCCACACCATGCTTTGTCCCACGATTAATAGTAATTTGTTCTAACCAACGTTCAGGCGAACGGGAAATTACTGTTGCTAAAATTGGTTCAAAATCTCGTGGCGAATCGACAATGTCCAATGTTTTGCGTAATTCCTCATTTTCTTTATCCAATTCATTTACTTCATATACTAATGTTTTATATTCTGCTAATTTTTCTTTTAATACTTTGTTCTCTTCATATGTTATTTTAATATCTCCAATACTATGGTACATATCGATGAAGAAGTTCGCTGGTTGACTAATAATGTTTTGCATCCAACCAACTGAATCGACAATCACCTTCTCAGGGCCTGATAAATTATCTCTTTTTGTTAAAGAATAGCCAACTAATACTACGAGTAAGATGATTCCAATTAATAATATAAATAAAGATTTCCTACGAAAAAAAGACATGCATACACCTACTTATTCAATCGTTGTACGTGATGCTACATTCGGATTATCACGGAAATGTTGAATGTATTCTAATGATTTCCCTGTTCCTATCGCAACACATTCTAACGGATTATCCGCGATAAATACTGGTATGTCCGTTTCATCACTAATTACTTTATCAATTTCATTTAATAGTGCGCCTCCACCTGTTAAAACAATTCCACGATTCATAATATCGGCAGATAATTCCGGTGGTGTTTTTTCTAAAGTCGTTTTTACCGCATGAACAATTTTTTCTACGCTCTCTTTTAATGCATCTACAATTTCATCTTGAGAAATAGTAATTGTTTCCGGTAAACCATTCAATAAATTACGACCACGAATAGCCATTGTAACATTGCTATCTGCGCCTCTTGCAGATCCTACTTCTACTTTAATCTCTTCTGCAGTTCTTTCACCGATCATTAAATTATATTTTTTTCGGATATAAATCGTAATAGCTTCATCTAAATTGTTTCCCGCAACACGAATGGATTTAGCTGTTACAATTCCACCTAAAGAAATAACTGCTACTTCTGTCGTACCTCCACCAATGTCAACAACCATACTTCCTGTTGGTTCCCATACGGGTAAATCAGCTCCAATAGCTGCCGCAAATGGTTCTGCAATTGGATATGCTTCTTTTGCCCCTGCTAATTTTGTTGCGTCAATAACTGCTCGTTCTTCTACCTTCGTAATACCTGAAGGCACACAAACGACAACATTTGATTTCGCGCCAAAGCTTGATCGCTTTTCATTCGCACGTTTCATATAATATTTCATCATTGCCGCAGTCGTGTCATAGTCAGCAATAACTCCATCTTTCATCGGACGAACAACCGTGATATTACCAGGAGTTCTCCCAATCATATCTCTTGCTTCATTTCCTACTGCAACAATTTGATTCGTGTCATTGTTTACAGCTACTACAGACGGTTCACTAACGACAACTCCTTTTCCCTTTATACATACTAACGTATTTGCTGTACCTAAATCTATTCCTAAATCTTGTGATAATCCAAACATGAAAAAACCTCTCTTTTATCCAAATAATTTGTCAATTCCTAGTTGATGATTCATAAACTTACCTTTTTTATAATATAACCAAACAATTCACAAAATAACATCTTGCATTAATCATCATTCTTTATTATACGAAAAATAATAAAAAAATGATAGGGATACTATTTTTCATTTTCATAAAAAATGACAGTTTTTCGCTATTTTTTGTCATCAAAATGTAACCTTCTATTCATTATAATATAAAACAGTCGAAAAAGTTATCCGTATATTTTGAAGTGCCATTATTTTTAGAATTGACAGATAAATGGATTGTCAGTATAATTTCATTCATACATCGAAAGGTTAGAAACATATATGATTCGGTTTTTAGAGAAATGAAAAGGAGATATTTTTCGTTTCCATAAAAATACATAGATAAAAACGAACGTTTTATAGGCATAATTTATTCATTATCCGTAAATTTTCATGAAAAACATATTCTTTTCTATCTAAAGACATGAATTCATCCCTTTCTAACTTTTATAAAAGGGGGATTTTTTATGAGAAAAAATTTATTCATCTTATGTTTGCTAGCATTGTCTCTTCTTCTAGCAGCTTGTGGCGGGGATTCAGATGAAGCAAACGCAACAAATGATGGGGACACCATTACAATTAAAGTAGGTACCATTTCACCACCAGAGCATTCATACACAAAAGGTATTGAACTTTTTGCAGAAAAAGTGGAAGAAAAAACGGATGGTCGCGTGAAATTTGATATGTTTTTAGACGGCCAACTAGGTGGAGAACGTGAAATTATCGAACAAGTGCAATTAGGTTCTATCGACTTAACTGTCGCAACAGGTGGAGTTGTTGGAAGCTTCGTGCCAGAACTTTCTGTCCTAGAAATGCCGTTTTTATTCAAAGATGTAGAAGAAGCATATAAGATTTTAGATGGTGAAATTGGTGATCAATTAGTAGAAAAAATTGACGCACAAGGCTTTAAAACATTCGGTATATGGGAAAACGGCATGCGTCACCTTGTTAACAACAAGAAAACAATTAAATCACCAGAAGATACAAAAGGAATGAAAATGCGTACGATGGAAAATGACCTTTACTTAGAAACATATCGTGCATTAGGTACAGACCCAACTCCAATCGCCTTTCCTGAAACATACACTTCATTAGAACAAGGTGTCGTAGACGGTCAAGATTTATCACTAGGTGTTATGGTAACAACTAAAATGTATGAAGTACAAGATTACTTCACTGATACAGGTATTTATTATGCAGCAGCTCCAATGTTTATGAATCAAGATAAATTTGAGTCTTTACCGGAGGATGTTCAAGAAATTTTCATTGAAGTAGGTGAAGAAGTAACACAGGAACAACGTCAAATTAACCAAGACATGGAAACAGAACAACTTGAATACTTAGAAGAACAAGGTGTTGAAATCTACGTACCAACAGAAAAAGAAATGGAAGCATTTAGAGAAACAGTTCTACCAGTCTATGATAAATTAAGTGACCAGTTTGACGGCATGGTGGAAGATATTCAAAATGAATTAAAATAATAGATTGATCATCATATGTTCATCCAGTACTAACATACTGTGATGAACATATTTTTCAAGTGAGGTGTTTTTATGTGGTCAAAGATAGTAACAAACATCAATAAAATAACTGAATTATTAACGAGTTCATTTCTCGTCATTATGGTCGCCATTATTTTTATGCAAATAGTTTCGAGAGTCCTTATTCAAAGTTCTTTCCCCTGGACAGAAGAACTTGCACGTTTTTTAATGATTTGGGTAACATTTTTAGGTGCTGCATTTTCTTTTCAACATGGTGCACATATAGGCATTAGTATGTTAACGGATAAACTTCCTAATAAATTGAATAGTATCGTTCAATTATGTATCGGCATTTTATGTACCGCTTTATTTCTAGTTTTACTTGTGAAAGGAATTGAATTAGTAGGAAAATCGGGAAATCAAACATCCCCTGCCATGAGCATTCCAATGAATTATGTATATTTAATTATTCCGATTAGCGCCGTACTGTTAATTATGAATGTCATTGATGTTTCCATCAAACAATGTATTAAAAATTGGAAGGGAGAAAGTGTATAATGGCCATTTTATTATTCGTTATTTTTCTATTATTAATTATTATTAATGTGCCAATCGCTATTGCACTTGCTCTTTCTTCCATCATCATCATGGCAATCATTGGTGAAATCCCTCTTATTATGTTGCCACAAAAAATGTTTGCTGCATTAGACTCATTCCCATTGATGGCGGCTCCATTTTTTATTTTAGCTGGGAAATTAATGGAAATCGGTGGAATTAGTGAAAGACTCGTTAATTTCGCGAACAGTCTTGTCGGGCAATTAAAAGGTGGTTTGGCCCACGTATCGATCGTAGCATGTATGTTTTTTGCTGCCATTTCCGGTTCTGGTTCTGCTACTACCGCAGCGATTGGTGGAATTATGATTCCTGCCATGGTAAAAGCCGGATATGATCGTAATTTCGCAACGGCTGTTCAAGCTGCAGGTGGAACGACAGGTATTATTATCCCTCCAAGTGTTCCTCTTGTACTTTATGGTGTTTCAGCCGGCGTTTCTGTAAGTAGTTTATTTATTGCTGGTATATTACCTGGACTTTTAATTGGATTATCTTTAATGTTCGTCGCATATTTTATTTCTAAAAAGAACAATTATGGTTCTAAAGTGGAACGTATCAGCTTGTTCAAAACATTTAAGGAAGCAATTCTAGCTTTACTTATGCCTGCAATAATTTTAGGTGGAATATATGGAGGACTTTTTACTCCAACTGAGGCATCTGTTGTTGCGGTTGTGTATGGTTTTATTATCGGAACATTCGTTTATAAACAAATTAACTTTAAAACATTACATAAAATTTTAGTTGAATCAGTTGTAACAACTTCTGTTATTTTATTCATTATTGCAGCTGCATCGATCTTTGGAATGTTGTTAACGCGTGAACAAGTGCCACAAACGATTGCAGGTACGTTAATGGACGCTAACATCTCACCACTTGTTACATTACTACTGATTAATTTATTATTATTAGTAGTTGGTACATTTATGGAAGCCATTGCGGCAATTGTCATTTTAACCCCTATCTTACTTCCAGTTGTCGAAGCAATTGGAATTGATCCTATTCACTTTGGGATTATTATGACAGCTAACTTAGCGATTGGTTTAATTACCCCACCTGTTGGTGTCTCCTTGTTCGTCGGCGCCCGGGTTGGAAATACAAAGTTTGAGCCATTAGTAAAAGCGATTATTCCATTTATCATTATGATGGTCGTTTCAGTTATAATTATTACATTTGTACCGCAATTATCGATGATGTTTATCGATAAATAAGATATACAACAAACTTGGGACAATATGCATGATAAAACGAATGTCCCAAGTTTCTTTATGCACATAAATCTATTATAAATACCCTTTTTCTTTTAAAGAGGTAAAGTTCCCTTTTCCGATAACGAGATGATCGAGCATTTCAATCCCCATAATTTTCCCGGCTTCCACTAACCTTCTAGTTACATGTATATCTTCTTGAGAAGGTGTCGGATCCCCAGATGGATGGTTATGTACACAGATGATAGAAGCAGCCGCCCGTTTTACTGCTTCTCGAAAGATCTCCCGTGGATGTACAATCGATGAATTCAAGCTCCCTATAAAAATTGTCTGCTTATGTACAATTTGATTTTTCGTGTTTAAAAATAATACGACGAGGTGTTCTTGTTTTAAATGTTGCATATCTTCCATTACAAAATTCGCCCCGTCTTTTGGAGAACGAATAATATATGCTTCATCTGGTTTATATCGTTTTATTCTTTTTCCCAATTCGATTGCAGCTAATATATTGACCCCTCTTGCAATACCGACCCCTTTTATTGCTGTTAATTCTTCGATCGTTGCTTCTGATAATAATTTAATCCCTTCAAAATGCATAATGATGCGAGTGGCTAAATCTAATACAGACTCCTTCCTCGTTCCACTTCCGACTAAAATAGCAATCAATTCCTGATTCGATAACTGTTCTGCCCCATATTTTAATAAACGCTCACGAGGCCTTTCATCTTTCGGTACATCTTTCATTTTAACAACAATGTTATTCCCCATATATTCCCTCCTATTCTTCGTACAAATATTGTACTGTGGAAAGAATATTTTGACGAATTGACAAAATCGCGTTTTAAGCCTCATATTCGTATCTGTTTTTGCAAAATCCCCCTGGGAAAATAGCATTTTATCCTTGTTTATCGTCAAGAAAAATTAAATTTACCCATTTTGTAAATTTTTTTCTATAGCAAATAATAATTGCAATATTTTACCCTTTGCCCATGCTTTTTTATCTGTGTCTTGTATCATTTTATAAATATCATACAACATGCTATCCTTTGAAACTGTCAACACTTGTAACCGATCCAATGCATGTGCATCGTCTGTTCCTAATAATTGACTTTCTAACCAAACAACTAAAGATTCTAAATAAATTATCTCTTCTTCAGAAAAATTTATCTCCCCCATATCAATTGTCCATTCTTTTAAAAACACCGTGTCATTGTTTTGGTACTTTTTTTCTAATGTTTCCTTTTTAAAACTGACATCAATAAAAAGATAATATTTTCCATCTTCTTCCCAAATATACGCTCCTTCATGCTTATCACGTGTTGCTTCCGCATTTGATTTTTCTTCAAACAGACCCGCTTGTACTATATAAAAAGATATATTTTCAAGTGCTGTTGGCTTCTTTACGATATTGTCCTCTGTCATCGTCTCTACTTGTTCCTCTCCAGTTACCTGTAACATAAATAGTCCTAAAAAAATACCAATGGTCGTACTAAAAAATACAGTTATAATTAACTTTGTTACAAAGACCTTGTCCAATGTATGCCAAAACTTTTCAGCTTGTCCTTTTATTTTATCCAACAACTTTATCACCTTCTTTATGTTCATCATAATATTTTTAAAACGCATATTTCCCCTTATTTTGTCGATTCGTTTTCTACAAATTTTATCGTTTTCCACTTGTAAAAATAACTAATTCCGATACACTTATGGATAGATTATAATTGCTTATATTAGATACATATAAAGAAAGTTGGTAAAAGATGTCTTATTCATGTTGGATTATTTATAATGGTTATTTACAAAGTAATAAATTTATCGACTTCGCAAACATGTTTGATCATGCTGCAAATACAGCCGGTGATAATACAACTATTTATCGAAATGATGAAATTATGACGTTAATCGCAAATAATTTAATTGTAAACGGAAAACAAGTCCAACGACCTGATTACGTTATTTTTACAGATAAAGATATTTACTTAGCGAAACAATTAGAAATTCTCCATATTCCTGTATTTAATTGTAGTGCAACAATTGAAATTTCTGATGACAAAATTAAAACATATCAAGCCTTAAAATTCGCAAACATTCCAATTCCAGAAACAATTGTCGCACCGAAAACGTACGGATTACCAATTCATCTTGATAATTCTTACATAAAATACGTCATGGACACCTTAGGTTTCCCACTTGTCATAAAAGAAACATTTGGTTCATTTGGAGAACAAGTATATTTAATTGAAAATGAAGCTGCTTTGTATAAAAAGATAGGGGAAATTGGTGGTAAACCATTCATGTTTCAAAAGTTTATAAATACGAGTTATGGAGTAGATTTACGTTTACAAGTAGTTGGAAATGAAGTTGTTGCGAGCATGAAGCGTGTAGCAGAAAATGATTTTCGTGCCAATGTAACAAATGGCGGAAAAATGATGGCATATATACCTAATGATGAGGAAAGACGTATCGCTATTCAAGCTTCTAATGCAATCGGAGCCCATTTTTCTGGGGTTGACCTCCTATTCGGCAAAGACGGAAAACCGATTGTATGTGAAGTTAATTCTAATGCACATATTCGTAATTTATATGATTGCACAGGGGTAGATGCATCCCATGCAATTATCGAGCATATTCATCGAGTATTAAACAGTACAAACAAATAAAAATGGTGCCAATCAATTTTTTCACCAATACCAGTAATTAAAAAATGAAACACGATAGATAGTAATAATATAAAAAATGTATTACTTCTATATTCGTGTTTCATTTTCATTTTAAGATAAGAGATATTGTCTTACTTGCATAATAAAATGCATGGACCCTGTTATAATGTATAACGTTTCCGAATCTTTATCATTATACAAGGCATCCAAATAAATACGCCAATCCGAGAGGAAATGAACATCCCGTAAATTCAATGTATATAATTCCTCCATCGACATTGCTCTTTCATGATCAAAAGTCGTAACTGTCATTTCATCACAATTATTTCCTAAAAATTCAATCATTTCATGTACAGCTTTATCTTTAAATCCAGCAAATAGACAATGGATGTTTTTCTCTTCATATTTTTCTTTTATAGTATGGATGAGTGCTTCAATTCCTGCCATATTATGTGCACTATCCAACAAAATTGCAGGGTTTTTAGAGAGCAATTCAAAACGACCTTGAAGTTGAAAGTTTCGAATAGCTTCCTCAGCTGTCTTTTTATGAAATTCTATTCCATCCTTTTGTAATAGGTATAATCCCATACATGCTACAGCAAAATTATGTATTTGGTACGTGCCTTTAAACAATGGATCAATACAAATTCGTTCCTTTTCAATACGTATACATAACTCTCTAGCTGTTTCTTCCAGTATATAATCTTTTCCAAATGCATATAATGTTGCTTGTTGTTTCCCTGCTTCCTCTCTTATAACGTCACTCGCTATTGCATTCATATCCCCAATCACAACAGGGTGACCTCGCTTAATTATCCCTGCTTTATGTGAAGCAATACTATCGATTGTATTGCCTAAAAATTGCATATGATCCATTGCAACAGTTGTAATAATCGATAAAATAGGTTCCACAACATTCGTCGTATCTTCTCGTCCACCCATCCCTGCTTCTATGATAACGATATCTGTTCGTCCGACAAAATAACGTAATGCTATCACTGTTAAAATTTCAAAAGGAGTTGGATGGTTACCTTCCCTATCTAATTGGTTAATCGTTTCCTCTAAAGCTTCAAACAACGCAATAAAATGTGTTTCTTGTATTGGTTGATCATTCCAAACAATATGTCCTCTTATCCCAGTAAAACTCGGCGATGAAAAAACACCGACTCGATAATTTTCAAGTCTTAACACATTTTGCATTAAAGTAACAGTCGATCCTTTACCATTTGTTCCAGCAACATGGATGACTCGTAATTTTTTCTCCGGATGGTCAAACGCTTCTAATAAACGATACATTCGATTTAGTCCCGGTTTAATGCCATATTTCCTTCTTTCGTTGAATAATGTTTCTATCATCTTGATCGATTTCATCTTTCTTCCCCACATTTTCTTGTAAATTTTATATTTTACATTAAAATTAGTATAGCAACTATTAAACGGAAAAGCATGTATGAAAAGATAGGTGAAAAAATGATTGGTTGGATAATATACAACGAACAAGATGCGAATGAAAATAAAAGTTATATTGAATGGTTTATCCTTGAAGCAAAAAAACAAGGCATCGATTTACAATTGAAACTGCGGCATGAACTAGTAATCGGAATAGAAAATGGTAAACAAACCATTCTCTATCAAAATATAAAAATAACGAAACCACATTTCGTCGTCATAAGAACAATTGAACCATTTTTACAATTATATTTTGAACAGCTGGCTATTCCAGTTTTCAATAATTATGAAACAGCCAAAATTTGCAATGATAAAGCAACGACATATATGGAAATGAATGCTTTACAAATTCCCGTCGTACCGTCATATTTTATGCATAAAGCTGCATTGCCAGAATCGATACCTTTTCCCTTTCCTTTTATTTTAAAACAAACGAATGGTCGTGGTGGTAAAGAAGTATTTTTCATACACAATGAAATAGACTGGGAGAAAGCAATTGAACAATGTGCTAATCATGCACTCGTCCTACAAAGCGCAAATGTCGTACTCGGTCGTGATGTACGTGTTTTTATAATCGGAAAAGAAATTATCGCTGCAGTGTTACGTAAAAACGACGCTGATTTTCGCGCGAATTTCAAGCTCGGTGGAACTGCTGAACGTTTCGAATTAAACAAACGGGATCAAAATATGATCATGAAAATTGTCGAGCGATTTGATTTCGGTTTAGTTGGAATTGATTTTCTCATTGGAACAAATGGCGAATTATTTTTTAATGAAATTGAAGATGTAGTCGGATCAAGAATTTTAAGTGAAACAACGGACATTAATCTATTACAAAAATACGTACATTTTATTAAAAAACGCGTAGAAAAGCAATAGCACATCGAAAAAAACATAAATAACCTAGAGTCAGATGACCGATCTAACTCTAGGTTAATTTTTACGCCTTTAATTCATGTAAACGATCTTGAACGATACGGCGTTTTTCTTCATATTCAATTTGTTTTTTCTTTTCTGCCTCTACCACTTGTGCTGGAGCCTTTTCAACGAAACCTTTATTACTTAATTTTTTCTCAACTAAAGCAACTTCTTTATTCCATTTTTCCAGTTCCTTTTCAAGACGAGCGATTTCCTTTTCAAAATCAATTAATCCTTCTAACGGTAAAAATATTTCTGCTCCCGTTACAACTGCTGACATAGATTGCTCTGGTACGATTGCATCCTCATCAATCGTAAGTTCACTCGTATTACAAAAACGTTCTATAAACAATCGGTTTACAGATAATTGATCAACCGCTTCTGTAGAAGTTGGTTTTAAAATCATATTTACTTGTCGTGACATAGGTGTATCTACTTCCGCTCGTATATTTCGAACAGATTTAATGATCGCCATTACTTGTTCCATTTGGTTAGATGCATCTACATCGTGAAATTTATTATTTACTGTAGGCCAAGTAGCAATCGTGATAGATGCTCCCTCATGTGGTAACTGTTGCCAAATTTCTTCTGTAATAAATGGCATATAAGGATGTAACATGCGTAATGTTTGATCTAACACATGTGCTAAAACAGACCGAGTCGTTGCTTTTTTCGTTTCATCCTCACCGTATAAAGATATTTTTGCCATCTCGATATACCAATCACAGAAGTCATCCCAAATGAAATTGTATAAATAACGTCCAGCTTCCCCAAACTCATATTTATCTGTATTCATCGTAACATGCTCAATCGTTTCGTTTAGACGCGTTAAAATCCACTTATCTGGTAATGACAATTCTCCAGTTAAGTCGATTTCCTTATATGTTAAACCATCCATATTCATTAACGCGAAACGAGAAGCATTCCAAATTTTATTAGCAAAATTCCAAGTTGATTCAACTTTCTCCCAATGGAAACGTAAGTCTTGTCCTGGAGTAGATCCTGTTAATAAGAAGTAGCGTAATGCATCTGCACCGTATTTTTCGATTACTTCCATCGGGTCTACACCATTTCCTAATGATTTACTCATCTTACGTCCTTCTGCATCACGAATTAAACCGTGAATTAACACATCTTTAAACGGTTTTTCATCCGTAAATTCTAACCCCTGAAAAATCATACGAGCAACCCAGAAGAAAATGATATCATAACCAGTTACTAATACATCTGTCGGGAAGTAACGTTTAAAATCTTCACTATCTTCATCCGGCCACCCCATTGTTGAAAACGGCCATAAAGCACTTGAGAACCAAGTATCTAACACATCGGTATCTTGCTCCCAATTTTCAATATCTGCTGGTGCTTCTTTCCCTACATATATTTCCTTTGTTTCTTTATGATACCATGCTGGAATTCGATGTCCCCACCATAATTGACGTGAAATACACCAATCACGAATATTTTCTAACCAATGTAAATAAGTTCCTTCAAAGCGATTTGGAACAAAGTTTACCTTTTCATTCGTATTTTGTAATTCCACAGCCCGATCGGCTAATGGTTGCATATTTACAAACCATTGTGTTGACAAGTAAGGTTCTACAACTGCACCACTACGCTCAGAGTGACCTACTTGGTGTACGTGGTCTTCTATGTCGAATAATACGCCCGCTTCTTGTAAATCACTCACTATTTGCTTCCTACATTCAAAGCGATCTAATCCTTCATATTTACCTGCGTTTTCATTCATCGTCCCATCTTCATTCATGACGAGAACTCGCTCTAAATTATGACGATTTCCAATTTCAAAGTCATTCGGGTCATGTGCTGGTGTAATTTTCACAGCACCAGAACCAAATTCCATGTCAACATAATCATCCGCAACAATTTCTATTTCTCGTCCGACAATTGGAAGGACTACTTTTTTTCCAATCAAATGTTTGTAACGTTCATCCTCAGGATGCACGGCAACAGCAGTATCTCCTAACATCGTTTCAGGTCGTGTTGTTGCAATTTCAATTGTTTCTTCACTATCCTTAATCGGATAACGCATATGATAAAATTTACCATATACTTCTTCATAAATAACCTCAATATCAGATAATGCGGTTTTCGTTGCAGGGTCCCAATTAATAATATACTCTCCACGGTAAATTAACCCTTTTTCGTATAATTTAACGAACACTTCTTGCACTGCATCAGATAAGCCATCATCTAGTGTAAAACGTTCCCGTGTATAATCTAGGCCTAATCCTAATTTGCCCCACTGTTCACGGATATGGTCAGCATACTCTTCTTTCCAGTCCCAAACCGTATCAACGAATTTCTCACGACCTAAATCATAACGTGATGTCCCTTCTGTCTCTTTTAATTTTGCTTCTACTACAGCCTGTGTTGCGATTCCGGCATGGTCCATTCCAGGTAACCATAATACATCATACCCTTGCATTCGTTTCATACGCGAAATCGTATCTTGCATCGTCGTATCCCAAGCATGTCCTAAATGTAATTTACCAGTAACATTTGGCGGAGGAATAACGATTGAGAATGGGGTTTTATTCGTATCTCCTGTTGCCTCAAAAAATTTCCCTTCTAACCAAAAACTATAACGATCACGTTCAATTGCTAAATGATCATATTTTGGTGGAAGATTTACATGATTGTTTTCACTCATTTTCATAGCCTCCTAAAGTTTGCAATAAAAAAACTTTCCATCCTAAATAGGACGAAAAGTATTATTTCCGTGGTACCACCTATGTTTACAAGTTTCCTTGTACACTCATAATGTACGTAACGTGTACGAACCGTTCTTTTCTTACTTTATTTCAGAAAAGCTGTCTTAAGGGCGACCTTCTAAAAATGTATATAGAAAACTCTCAGCAATTGTTTTCTTCTCTGGCAATATAACATGTTTTATACTCTTCCCTCGCACTACATTTCTCTTATACAGTTATTATTATTTTAAACTTTTACAATGATTTTTGCAACTTTTACAATAATTGTGTCCCATCTGTTGCGTATTATACATATAGTATGGCAAGAGGTGAACAATATGGGGAAATTTTATCGTTATAAATTGCCAACATGGTTATGTAAAATAGTGAATATATTGGAAAAAGCAATCGTGCCCATTCTCGTTTTTCAGCTAATTCGTACACTGTTTATAACAACAACGCTCGATTTAATTATTTTAACATTACTTATTATTTTGTTCATTCTTTTTTATGTACAGTGGCTTTAAGATGGCTTTTTCTTCGTTTTTATTTTTAAAATTTGTCCTGCTTCAACAATATCTTCTGTTAAATCATTATCTTTCATTAATTGATAAACAGACAAATCATATTTTTCCGCAATTTTATCTAAATAATCATTTTCTTGCGTAATATACATCCTCACATGTTCATATTGTTCTGTCTCATCATCATTAGAAAATAACATATGAAATAACGAGACAGGACTTTTTGTTGTTTCTTCTTCTACCACTTCTTCTGCAATCGCTTCTTCCTCAGCTATATTATCTATTTCCCGTTCATTCGATGAAAAACCGATAGTGACAGGTGTTTCTACCTCTTCCTCTTCTTCTCTATATATGTCATCCACCCCATCTACATATACTGCTTCTTCTGCTTGTTCCTCTTTTTTGTTTTGGTTTACTTTATCTGTTTTTCTTTCATCAGAATGAAGCTGTGTCGAAATAACATCAGGTTCTTTTTCCCCTTCCACTTGCTTTTTTTGTAAAGCCGTTTGATCGATACCATTTATCATAACATTTGCTGTTAGATGAATCGTAACAGGATTTTTTATTGTATAATCAAACATTTCCATTTGCATGGAAACATCATCTAAATTTTTAATTTTTGATTTCTCAATCGCAATTTCAATCGGGAATGCATGCAAAAACATTGCTTTATTTTCACCTAATAATTGTACTTGTTCCATTTGCGGTTCTTTTCTATCAAACGGTTCTTCATTTTCTAGCAAACGATAGTTTCCTTGTAAAATTAAATCACCTTTTAATAAAATGAAGTCATGTTTCATTTGCATAATAATATTCGGCTCCAAAGATATTTGCATCATCTCATCAATTTTCATATCATTGGAAACATGAATATATTCTTCTATTGGGATATACATTACTTCGTTTTCCTCCATCACAATCATTCCCCCTGTTAAAAAGACTTTTCTATATTGTATGTGGTAAAATATAGTTTATGAATGATCCGTTTGGAAGGAAAGGAATGTTTCAATGATGAAAAAGCAACACGCATTTGTTGCCTACTTATTAATAGGATTTGGAACGTATTTTTTAATTCGTCAACTAGATTTACAATTATTTGCTAATTTCTATTCATGGCCAACATTTTTACTTATTGTTGGAATTGCATATTTAATTCATGGATTTACGATAAAAAATGAGGATGATATATTTATTGGAGTCATTCTTACTGGATTAGGCATACATTTTCACGGTATTGAAAATTATCGTTTTTGGTTTGATCATTGGTCTATTTTTGCGCTCATTTTTGGGCTTGCATATATGATTCGATTTTGGCGAACGAAAAAAGGCTTTATTCCAGGTGTTATTTTATTAACGATTGCCTTTTTCATGATTTTTTCTGTTAGTTTGCCTTCTTGGTTTACATGGATTTATGGCGTCGTAGAATTTTTAGAAACCTTTTGGCCAGTAGCGTTAATTGCCATTGGTTTGTATTTATTAAAATTTAAAAAATAAATAGGAAAACGAACAATAGAAAGGAAGATAGCGACTCTCTATTGTTCGTTCTTATTTATTCGTTATTTGAATGATTGTCTCCCCAAATTGATACTATGCAGCCGGATGATGTGATAGAAAAGCGGTCGATTGTTCATATAAGAATTCGGTAATGCCAAATAAAGCCCCCATATCATATACATATCCCATTCGTTTTTTTCTAATGCAAATGCTACGTCCGCTTGTAGAAAATAAAAACCCTCTAAATAAGAGATGAATTCATAGATATCCTGTACGAATAATTTTCCTCTTCTGTTAAAGCATCTTCCGCATAGTTTGGCTGTCGCTTTATAAAGCCTTGGGTAATCATATTTTGTTTGGATGTTTTAAGAAGAAATTCCCAAAAATCATTTTGGTTAATACAGATAATGGAAGGATTTATTTAAATTTGCAAACATGAAAAATTGCAATTCTTTCTCATTTGCCTTTGAAGGGGTGTTCATGAATTGAATAAAAAGCAGATGGTTATTGGCGACCAATTCTTTTCATTCTTTTTACAGTGTTCCAAATTTTGGAAAAAAGTGTTTTAACCATTGATCTTATTCATATTCCCATTATTTTTCACATAAAATATAAAAAGATGCATTCTGGATCAATTATAGAGAGAGGTTCGTTATGCATAGACTAGCTTCGCATGAGGGGTTTGGTAACACAGTTCATTTACCTAATTAATGAACGATATGGTAAGGAGGTGTGTACCAATGACAATTGATAGTGCACTATCATTAATGATTTCTTTTGGTGCATTGATTGCTTTTATCGTTGCCAATCAAAGTAAAGAGAAATAATCCCCCACATGCATTTGTTAGGCGCTGAAGGATTATTTCTGATGTTGCCTTCCCCTCTTTGTCGGGTCCGGTCTATTATGGCCGTCTCATGTCACACACATGAAACGGTCTTTAATAATGTATGTTAAGTGTAAAATTATATGACAATAAAAACTTACCGAAATAGTGCTTAAATCGTTAAGTATTTGTATCATTATGAACAATGTAAATAGCATAAAGTGTTAAATAAAAATAGACATTATCGTCTAATATAAGGAAATGTCAAAATTAAGAAGGAGAGGTATCTTATAATATACGTCGACATGTTTCGAAGAAGGAAAAACAAGGCTACATTTTATCCTTTATTTATTCTATTTAAGTTTATTGAAAAGTTCTCTTTCTACTGTTTGAGCATATGTTATTAAAAAAGGAGTGTGCCGAATGGGATCAATCAAATTTCCTGTTTTCATTCAAACGATGGTAGTAGAAGCCGAACCAAACACAAAATTATATTATCCACAAGTAACTCATTTGCCGGATCAAGTAAAAAGGAAGATAAATAACGTTATTTTTCAAGCAGTAGAAGATTTATATGAGCAACAATTTATCGAACAACAAGCAACCGATTTTGCGGAAGCACTTGGAACATATGAAGTAAAATTAAATGAACGGCATTTATTAAGTATTACTTTATCCAATTATAGTATCGCTCCACAAGCAGCGAACGGACTGACTATGATGGATGCGTTAACTTTTGATACCAAAACTGGTAAAACGTATACTTTAAGTGATTTATTTCAGCCTAATAGTAATTATGTAGAAATTTTATCCAAGATGATTCAAAAACAAATCAAAGATAGAAATATTCCAACAATTGATTCTTTTACAAAAATTTTACCTACACAATCTTTTTACATAACTGACAAATGCCTTATTCTATTTTTTCAAGTTCTTGATTTTACACCACATTATGTAGGGATACCAGTCTTTCCAATCTCCATATTTGAATTAGAAGAAATAATAAATGATGAAGGTCCATTAGCACGCTTACTACCTACTGTATAAAATGAAGATAGAAAAAAGCTTGTGGCTTCATATCAATATTGCCACAAGCTTTTTATTTATTTCAAAAACTTTTCCATCACAGCCCAAATCTCTTCTTTATTCTCACCCGTTTCAGCTGAAAATGGCATCACATTTGGTTGGTCATTATACTCTGTTATAAACGCATTTCGAACTTGTCGTATATGATGATCTCGTTTATTTTTTGCAATTTTATCTAATTTCGTTGCTACAATTAGGACAGGATGTTCTAAATATGAAGCAAAATTATACATTTGAACGTCTTCTTCTGTCGGTTTATGGCGAATATCGACGATCAATACAACTAATTTCAACTGTTCTCGTGTTTGGAAATACTCTTCCATCATTTGTCCCCATTTTGCTTGTTCCGTTTTAGATACTTTCGCATAGCCATATCCCGGAACATCAACAAAATGAAATGCATCATTAATAATATAAAAATTTAATGTGCGAGTTTTTCCAGGCTTTGATGATGTACGAACGAGATTTTTTCGATTAATCATTTTATTTATAAAAGATGATTTACCGACATTTGATCTTCCGGCTAATGCAATTTCTGGTATGGAATCACTTGGATATTGTTTACTCGAAACTGCGCTTATAACAATATCAGCTCTATTTACCTTCATTGTTTCGCCTCCACTAGTGCATGATCAAGCACTTCATCTAGATGTTTCACCGGTATAAACGTTAAATCATTACGAATACTTTCCGGAATATCTTCTATATCACGTTCATTATCTTTTGGAATGATAATGGTTCGTAACCCAGCACGATGGGCGCTTAATGACTTTTCCTTTAATCCACCGATAGGTAAAACATTTCCGCGTAATGTAATTTCACCTGTCATCCCTACTTCACGTTTAACGGCACGATTTGTCAATGCTGAAATTAATGCAGTAGCCATTGTAATTCCCGCAGATGGACCGTCTTTTGGTGTTGCTCCTTCAGGTACGTGCACATGAATATCATACTTTTTATGAAAATCAGGTTCAATTTGTAATGCATTGGCACGTGAGCGAATATAACTGAAAGCTGCTTGTGCCGATTCTTTCATAACGTCCCCTAATTTTCCCGTTAAAATTAACTCACCTTTGCCTGGATAATGCGCAACTTCAATTGCTAATGTATCCCCACCGACCGAGGTATATGCTAATCCTGTCGCTGTTCCAACTTGGTCTTCCTGTTCCATTAATCCATAACGATAAATTGGTTTACCTAGTAATTCAACTAATCGTTTTTCTGTTGCAATGACTCGTTTTTGTTCTCCAGCAATAATAATTTTCGCAGCCTTACGACAAAGAGTTGCAATAGTACGTTCTAAATTACGTACTCCAGCTTCTCTCGTATATTCACGAATCAATTTTAATAAAGCATTGTCCCGAATTTGCAAATCATTTTTTGTTAGTCCATTTTCTTTTAATTGTTTCGGAATTAAATGATCTTTTGCAATATGCAATTTCTCTTGTTCTGTATATCCCGAAATATTAATTAATTCCATACGGTCGAGCAATGGTCCTGGAATATTATTGACGTAATTTGCTGTTGCAACGAATAAAACGTTCGACAAATCATACGTCTCTTCAATAAAATGATCACTAAAGTTGTGATTTTGTTCTGGATCCAACACTTCTAGTAATGCAGAAGAAGGGTCTCCACGAAAATCATTAGCCATTTTATCAATTTCATCTAATAAAAAGACTGGATTTACAGTGCCCGCACGTTTCATTCCTTGAATGATACGACCCGGCATTGCACCAATATATGTACGACGATGTCCTCTAATTTCCGCTTCGTCACGTACGCCACCTAATGAAATACGGACAAATTTTCGGTTTACAGATTCAGCAATTGATTTTGCTAAAGATGTTTTCCCAACTCCAGGTGGGCCAACTAAACATAAAATTGGTCCTTTAATGGAATTCGTTAATTTTTGCACAGCTAAATATTCTAAAATACGTTCTTTCACTTTGTCTAAACCGTAATGGTCTTTATTTAATGTCGCTTGAGCTCGATCAATATTAATCGTATCTTCCGTTTTTTCTTGCCAAGGAAGCGCGATTAACCAATCTAAGTAATTACGAATCACAGAACTCTCACCTGAACTTTGCGGTACACGCTCAAAACGTTGTAACTCTTTTAAAGCTACCTCCTCCACATTTTCAGGCATTTTTGCTTCTACAATATCTGCACGTAATTGGTCGACTTCACTTAGTTTTCCTTCTGTTTCACCAAGTTCTTTTTGAATAGCTTTTAATTGTTCACGTAAATAATACTCTTTCTGTGTTTGTTCCATCGATGTTTGAACACGTTTCCCAATTTTTCTTTCTAAATTTAAAACTTTCTTTTCATTCGCCAAAATCGTTAATAGTAATTTCATACGTTCGATCACATCGTCTATTTCTAATAAACTTTGCTTGTCTTTCATTTTAATTGGTAAATGTGAGGCAATCATGAATGAAAGACGATTTGGTTCGTCAATATCAACTAATGTTGCTAACGTTTCTTTCGTAATTTTTTTAGATACTTTTATATATTGACTAAACTGATCTAAAAGTTGACGCATTAATGCTTCTTCTTCATACTCGTCGCCAGCCATTTCATCTAATTTAGCAATTTTAACTTCAAACTGGTTTTTTTCCTCTAAGTATTCGATAATTTCCGCACGATATAATCCTTCTACTAAAACTCGTAATGTACCATTAGGTAACTTAATCATTTGCGTAATTTTTGCAACAGTTCCTACTTTATAAATATCTTCTTTTTCTGGCTCTTCCATAGCAATTTCTTTTTGCGACGATAAAAAAATCAATTGTTCTTCATTCATCATGGCATTTTCCAATGATGCAATCGATTTTTCACGCCCTACATCTAAATGGATGACCATTGATGGGTAAACGAGAATGCCGCGTAATGCCAGGAGGGGTAATTTTTCGATCTTATTATTTTCCATATGTACCTCCATACTTCTTTCGATGTAAACACGTATTTCAATAATAAAAAAGACTAACTTAAACGATCAAATTGCTCCATAATGCGTTTTCACGGTTGGAGTAGATGAATACGTGAGTCAGTCTTCTTTATAAAATAACGTCAATGAAGCGTTCGCCAATTCCATTGACGTTATCAGTTAATTTTATGCACTTTCTTTAGGCAAGCCTTTGTTGCTATCTTCTACAGTACCGTCTGTATAGATTAATTTTGGTCTTGAATGCTCTTCTGTTACTGTTTCTTTTGTAATGACACATTTCTCAATATCATCACGAGAAGGAATTTCAAACATAATATCCAGCATAATTCCTTCAATAATTGAACGTAATCCTCGAGCACCTGTTTTTCGTTCCATTGCTTTTTTCGCAATTTCAACGAGTGCCTCTTCTTCAAACTCTAATTCAACATCATCCATCTGGAATAATTTCTCATATTGTTTTACTAATGCATTCTTTGGTGTCGTTAAAATTTCAACTAATGCTTTTTCATCCAGAGGTTCTAAGTTTGCAATTACAGGTAATCTACCGATAAATTCCGGAATTAACCCATATGATAACAAGTCTTCCGGTAATAAATGTCCAAGTAATTCCGCCGCTTCTAGGTCTTCGTTTTCGTTTTGTTCTCCAAATCCGATCACTTTTTTACCTAAACGACGTTTAATAATTTGGTCGATCCCGTCAAATGCACCACCGACAATAAATAAAATATTCGTCGTGTCGATTTGAATGAATTCTTGATGTGGATGCTTTCTACCGCCTTGTGGTGGAACGCTTGCAACTGTACCTTCTAAAATTTTGAGTAAAGCTTGCTGTACCCCTTCCCCTGACACATCACGTGTAATCGATGGGTTTTCAGACTTTCTTGCCACTTTATCAATTTCATCAATATAAATGATCCCTTTTTCTGCCTTTTCTACATCATAATCTGCAGACTGGATTAATTTTAATAAAATATTTTCTACGTCTTCCCCTACATACCCAGCCTCTGTAAGAGATGTTGCATCTGCAATTGCAAATGGCACATTTAAAATCCGTGCTAATGTTTGTGCTAGTAATGTTTTACCGCTACCAGTCGGTCCAATCATTGCGATGTTACTTTTTGCTAATTCAACATCGTCACTGCCTTTTGATGAATTGACACGTTTATAGTGATTGTAAACAGCTACAGATAAGTTTTTCTTTGCCTTATCTTGACCGATAACATAACTATTTAAAGTTTCAAAAATCTCATGAGGTGTAGGTACTTCTTCCAATTCTACTTCTTCATCTGAACCAATTTCTTCTTCTACGATTTCCGTACATAAATCGATACATTCATCACATATATATACACCTGGTCCAGCTACCAGTTTGCGAACTGATTCTTGGTCCTTTCCGCAGAAAGAACATTTCAATTGTCCTTTTTCATCATTAAATTTAAACATTTATACTTCACCCCTAAACGTTTCAATCACTCAAATTTGAGCTTATAGCAATCATAACAGATACAATTCGGAAAATAAAACAATTCACCCTTTTCATGTCTGTATGAATACTGTTTATTCTATTGTACCATGAATAACTGAATATATAACCAATTTTAGTTGATAAGGAAAAGAGATTGGAACGATGTAGTCCCAATCTCTGCTATTTTAAAAAATTACTTCGCTTTACTTTCATCAACGATAAAGTCGATTGCTTTTTTAATTTTTAAATCTTCTTTTAATAAGTTAGTGTTTCCACCTAACATACCGATGATTTGATCTTTTTCTAAGTTATACATGCTAGCCATGTTTTCTAATTCTGCTTCAATGTCTGCTTCTTCCACTTCAATGTGTTCAGCTTCTAAAACAGCTTCTAATACTAAGTTTGTTTTCACACGTAATTGTGCATCAGTTGCCATTTGTTCTTTTAATTGTTCTTCTGTTTGACCTGAGAACTGGAAGTAAGTTTCTAAGTTCATCCCTTGCATTTGTAAACGTTGTTCAAATTCATTTAACATTTGATCTAATTCTGTTTGAACCATTGCTTCTGGAATGTCAATTTCAGCATTTTCTGTTACTTGTTCGATTAATTGTTCGCGTTTTTTGTTTTCTGCTGCTTGTTTTCTTTCATTTAAAAGCTCTTCTCTTTTCTTTTCTTTTAATGCTTCTAATGATTCAACTTCTTCATCAACATCTTTAGCGAACTCATCATCTAATGCTGGTAATTCTTTCTCTTTAATCTCATGAATTGTCACTTTAAATGTCGCTTCTTTTCCAGCTAATTCTTTCGCATGGTAATCTTCAGGGAAAGTAACGTTTACTTCCGTTTCTCCTGTTTCTTTACCAATTAATTCTTCTTCAAATCCTGGAATAAATTGACCAGAACCAATTTCTAATGGATGATTTTCGCCTTTTCCACCTTCAAAAGGCTCGTCTCCGATAAACCCTTCAAAATCTATTACAGCTGTATCGCCTTCTTCAACTGTACCTTCTTCTTTTACGACTAATTCTGCATGGCTTTCTTGTAAAGCTTCTAATTCATAAGTAACGTGTTCCTCCGTTACCTCTTCTTCTTCAACATCTACTTCTAAACCTTTATAGTCTCCTAATTTAACTTCAGGTTTAACTGTAACTTCACATACGAAAACTAAGTCTTTTCCACGTTCGATTTCATCGATATCGATGCTAGGCTGATCTACTGGGAAAATATCCGTCTGTTCAACTGCTTCACTATAAGCACTTGGTAACACAATATCAATTGCATCTTGGTATAAAGATTCTACTCCAAAACGTTGTTCAAAAATTGGACGAGGTACTTTTCCTTTTCTGAATCCAGGAATATTTACGTCTTTTACTACTTTTTTAAATGCTTGATCTAAAGCTGTTTCAAATCTTTCAGCAGGTACTGTAATTGTTAGTACCCCTTCATTACCTTCTTTTTTCTCCCAATTTGCTTGTACTGTCATTTGTTTATTCCCTCCACATTCATTTAAAACATATATCTTTCATATATATTATTTACCTTTTAATATTCAACCATTAAAGTATAACATAGTCAACAACTTAATGAAAATAAATACATTTTACGATAATATACATATTTCATGCACCACAAAATGAGGCACTACATTGTGAATGCCATATACAATATTAATGCAAAAACAACTCTGCATATAATCGTTCTGCTTCCATTACTTGCTTTATATATTTTTTTACTTTTCCATTATGCATTGGTTCCTTTTCTCCTAAATATAACTCCTGACCGATAAACATCAATGTCTCTACGATACTCTCTACTTCATTATTAAAGTCCAATGGAACATACATATAAAGTAAGTGTTCGGTTAATTCTAGTAAAAACTGTTCCATTACCGGGTTATCTTGTCCTAATGGTTCTAGTCGTTTCGCAATATCTTTATATGTTCTTGACTGTTTGATAATTGTCGTTTCAGATGGTTTTTTACTGATGCTTTCACCAAACTTTGAAACAGTAATATTATCCTTTACTTTTCGTTCACGTAATATTTGCCATATATATGCTTTTATCCCTTCATGGATGTCCAACAATAAATATGAATAAAAAACTTTTGGTACTTGCTTATGCAATGTATTCCACTGTTTTAAAAATATAAACGCATTTTTATATTCTTTTTCTTTTATTTTTAGATCTATTTTTTCTAATAGCTCAACAGACTCTTTTTCATTCATCATTTGACACATATCATAAATTTCACGGTATTTTATTTGTTCTTCTGGTGGAACAGTAGTAGTTGACTCCAATTCGTCTATATATTGAATGATTTTGTTATATCGATGCGCTTCAAATAAAATCGTAATATAGTAGAACAAAATCGTATAAAATGCCTTACCTGTTTTTCTTTCTAATATATCTTCACAAAATATTTCCGCTTCTAACGGTTGTCCCAATTGGATATGACAAATAATCTTTCCAATTGCTATATCCGAATTTTCTATGCCGTGATGTAGTAATTGATCAATATATGTTAATGCTTCTGAAAAATTTTCTTGTTCCATTGCAAGAAAACTTTTTTCCACGAGTGTATCTTGCATTTGTGGAAATAATATAATATTACTCTTTTCCTTCATTATGTCACCACATTTTCTTTCTTAATCTATTGCTTTATTACGAACAATAGAAAAATATTTCTTCCATGTATGTTTCTCTATCTATTTAGTTCATCTTCCTACAAAAAAGATACTATATCAAATAATTTTCATTTAATTCAAATATTTAGCTAAAAAGATTGTTGAGTTTTCCGAATATTCCTTTAAAATATAAGGTGAAGGATATTTTAAAGGAGGATTTGTATATGGCTAAAAAAGTACTAATATTAATTGGTGATGCTGTAGAATCTTTGGAAATTTATTACCCGTATTATCGATGTTTAGAAGAAGGTTTAGAAGTGACAATTGCTGCTTCAGAAGTACGTAAAGTTCATACGGTTGTTCACGATTTTGTTGGTTGGGAAACATATACAGAAAAACCAGGTTATTTAATCGATGCACATATCGCTTTTAGTGAAGTTAACCCTGAGGAGTATGATGGTCTAATTATTCCTGGTGGGCGATCTCCTGAACATATTCGTATGAATGAACATATCCCGAAAATTGTGAGTCATTTTTTTGAAGCGAACAAGCCTGTCGCTTCTGTTTGTCATGGTAGTCTCGTCTTAACGATGGTGCCCGAACATATAAAGGGCCGTGAAATGACGGCATATATTGCATGTAAACCTGAAGTAGAAGCCGCTGGTGCAACATATGTCCATGAAATGTTACATGAACATAAAAATTTAGTCTCCGGACATGCATGGCCTGACTTACCAGGATTAATGAAGATGTTTTTAAAGAAACTTTAATTAAAAGAAAAAGTTCAATAAAAATTTCTTTGAACATGAAATGAATAGTAGAAATAAGACAGGGATGTTAGTAATTTACATACTAACATCCCTGTTTCACAGAAATTGACGGAACATTATCATATCGTTTATGTTTGTGCATATTCGATGATTTGTCTAACCACCTCTTCGGCTTGTCCGATACAATCTGGAATACCTACCCCTTCTAATGAACTCCCAGCAAGAAAAAAGCCTGGCATTTCTTTTTCCAATGTACGTTTCGTATGTAACACTCTCGCTTTATGCCCAACTGTATATTGTGGCATCGCATTATCCCATCTTGTTACAACAGAAAAAGTAGGCTCTTTTTTTATCCCGGTAGATTTTTCGATATCTTGTAAAGCTATTTCTGTAATTTCCTCATCGGATAAATGAACAACTGATTGGTCTGTTGTTTTTCCCACATATGCACGTAACAACGCTCTTCCTTCCGGTGTCGTATGTTGCCATTTTTTATGTGTCCACGTACAGGCCGTTATCCGGTAATTACTATGACGCGATATAACGAATCCAGTTCCATCTAATGTCGGCCCTAGGTCATCCGTATCATAAGCAAGGGCGACATTTGCAACCGAATTAGAGGTCATGTCAAATAAACGGTCCATATAGGAATTGTTTCCAACTATTTTCTCCAATAGATGGTGTGGTGTCGTTGCCAACACAACATCCGCTTCTATACGTTCACCATTTTGACAATGAATAGTATAAGTATTACTTTTTTGCTCTATACGTTCAACGAAATGGTTTTTTTTCAGCACTGAAGGAGAAATAGCATGTTCTAAAGCTGTCACTAGTGTGTCTAACCCATTTGTAAAAGTGCAAAATTGTCCAGTTTTTTCCCCTGTATTTGCCGAACGTTTCCCCATCGTATTTCGTATCCCTTTTATAATACTTTTATGTGCTTGCTCTAATTCGAAAAATTGAGGAAATGTGGCATATAAACTCATTTCATCGATATCTCCAGCATAAATACCTGATAATAACGGTTCAATAATATGGTCGATTAATTCATCACCAAACCTTCTCCGTAAAAAGTAACCCAATGATTGATCTCCTACGAATGTTGATCGTGGTAAAATGAAATCCAACCCTGTACGTGCTTTGCCTCTTTTAGATAATAAGGACGTTTTTAAAAAAGGTTGTAACGTCGTTGGCACTCCCATAAATGAACCTGGAGGCATTTTATGTAATACATCATTTGACAGTATGTATGCTTGCCCTGTCGTATTTCGTACGAGCTGATTTTCTATTTGTAAACTTTCCACTAATCGAATTGCTGGTCGTTTTCTTCCTAAAAACGAATCTGGTCCTCGTTCAATAATAAATCCATCTTTTCGTTCTGTACGAATTTTTCCACCGAAACGATGAGAAGCTTCTAATAATTGTATATTGTAAGGTGTTTTTAATTGTTCTGTTTGCTGTTGCAAATAATAAGCGGCAGCTAACCCCGTAATACCACCACCGATTATTACGATAGACGTTTCTTTTTTGCCCATAAAAGTATTTAACGGCTCACTATAGAACGTCCAGAATGTGAATGAATGAGTTCTGTTAGTTTTTTCAATGTTGCCGGTTTAATGTTCGGGGTTACACCATGTCCTAAATTAAAGACATGTTTTCCATCTTGTAAACCTTCGTGAATTATTGCTTTTGCGCGTGTTTCAATCGTATCCCAGTCCGCTAATAATATCGTCGGATCTAAATTACCTTGTAATACTTTCGTTACTCCTAGTTCTCGTGCTTCCTGGATGGAAGTCCGCCAATCTAAACCGATGACATCCAATGGTAAATCGTTCCACTCTATTAATAAATGACGTGCGTGAATTCCAAACATAATGAGTGGTACATTTTCCTTTTGTAATGCAGTGAAAATTTTATGCATATATGGTTTCACGAACGTGCGGTAATCAGTTGCATTTAACGCACCAACCCAAGAGTCAAAAATTTGAATGGCATGTACTCCAGCTGCAATTTGTGCCTTCGTATAATCAATCACCATATCACTTAATTTCTCCATTAATAAAAACCATGCTTTTGTCTGACTGTACATAAATGCTTTCGTTTCACTATAATTTTTCGAAGGACCACCTTCAATCATATAACTTGCTAATGTAAATGGAGCACCACTGAAACCAATTAATGGTACCGATAATTGTTCCGTCGTTAATAACTGTATCGTATCCAACACATATGGAACGTCTTCTTTCGGGTGTAATGTACCTAAGTATTGAATATCTTCTAAAGATCTTATTGGATTTTCAATTACAGGCCCTATTCCTGACTTTATTTCCACATCTATTCCCATTGCTGGAAGTGGACTCATAATATCTTTATATAAAATTGCTGCATCATTATGATAATTTTCAACGGGCGTTCTCGTCACATAAGCACAAAGTTCTGGATTATGAGTTATTTCAAATAATGTATGGTTTTTTCTCACTTCTAAATACTCTTTTTGGGAGCGACCCGCTTGTCTCATATACCAGACAGGTGTATACTCTGTCTTTTCACCTTTATATGCTCGAAGAATCGTATCATTAAATTTTTTGGTCATCGTTTATTGTCACCTTTCTTTTATAAAGTACTAAACACACGTTGTACTGCTTCCATTGTTTTTTCGATATCCTCATCTGTATGGGCTGTTGACAAGAAAAGTCCTTCAAATTGAGATGGCGGCAAGAAAATTCCTTCTCGTATCATGCCTTGATAATATTTTTTGAATCGATTTAAATCAGATGTAGAAGCAGTATCATAATTCGTCACTTTTTCATTCGTAAAGAAAAAACCTACCATAGACCCTGCACGATTCACTTGTAGTGGAATATTATATTTATTTGCTGCCGCTTCATACCCTTCTACTAAGCGGTCTACCTTTTTATTCATTACGTCATACGTTTCTTCTGTTAAGGCGTTCAACGTTTCATATCCTGCCGTCATTGCTAAAGGATTACCTGATAGTGTTCCCGCTTGATAAATGGAACCATTTGGAGCTACTTTCTCCATAATTTCTTTTTTACCACCATACGCTCCAACAGGAAGTCCACCACCAATTACTTTACCTAAACATGTTATATCTGGTTCGATACCAAAATATCCTTGCGCACAATGGTACCCGACTCGAAAACCAGTCATCACTTCATCAAAAATAAGCAATGAACCATATGTTTTTGTTATATCCCGTAAAGATTGTAGAAAATTTCCTTCAGGTGGAACGACCCCCATATTTCCAGAAACCGGCTCTACAATTACAGCCGCGATATCTTTTCCATATAATTCAAATGCTTTTTCAACACTTGCTGTATCATTATATGGTACGGTGACAGTGTTTTTCGCAATTCCTTCAGGTACACCAGGACTATCTGGTAATCCTAATGTTGCCACACCAGAACCTGCTTTAATTAATAATGAATCACCGTGACCGTGGTAATTTCCAACAAATTTTAAAATAACATTACGACCCGTATATCCACGTGCTAACCGTAAAGCACTCATCGTTGCCTCTGTTCCCGAATTTACCATACGGAGCATTTCAATAGACGGGACTCGTTTTTTCACTAATGCTGCAATTTTATTTTCTAATAACGTCGGTGCACCAAAACTCGTTCCTTTTTCAGCAACATGCTTTATTGCATCTACTACTTTATCTGGTGCATGCCCTAATATTAATGGTCCCCAACTTAACACATAATCAATGTATTCATTGCCATCAATATCTGTAATTTTAGATCCTTTTCCTTTTTCCATAAAAATGGGAGACATGCCAACAGATGAAAATGCCCGTACCGGAGAGTTTACACCTCCTGGCATAAGCTCTACGGCTTCTTTGTATGCATCAATTGAGTTTGTAAATTTCATCATTATTCTCCTAACTTTATTGTGTATTATTTAACCAGCCAGCTACATCTTTTGCATAATAAGTAACAATCAACTGTGCACCGGCACGTTTCATTGCGATTAGTTTTTCCATGACAACACTTTTTTCATCAATCCATCCATTTAATGCTGCTGCTTTTGTCATTGAATATTCACCACTTACGTTATACGCAACGACGGGTACATCTACATGATCATAAACTTCACGGACAATGTCTAAATAAGCTAATGCCGGTTTAACAATGATAAAATCGGCCCCTTCTTTCGTATCTGTTTTCGCCTCACGTAGTGCCTCCTTCCGATTTCCTATATCCATTTGATATGTTTTTCGATCACCAAAGGAAGGAGTGCTCTCTGCTGCATCACGGAACGGACCATAAAAAGCGGAAGCATATTTCACGGCATAAGACATGATGGGAATATGCACAAATCCCGCCTCATCCAATGCTTGTCGAATTACCGTCACAAAACCGTCCATCATATTAGATGGAGCAATAATATCGGCACCAGCCTCTGCTTGCGTAACAGCTGTTTTTGCTAATAGTTGCAATGAGCTATCATTTTCAACATATCCATCATGAAGTACACCACAATGACCGTGCGATGTATATTCACATAAGCATGTATCTGCAATGACGAGCATATTCGGTGCATATTGCTTAATTAGCCTTGCGGCACGTTGCACGATACCTTCCTTATCATAGGCTCCCGTCCCTTCTTCATCTTTTTCTTTCGGAATGCCAAATAATAAAACAGCCTTTAATCCTAGCTTTTGTAATTCATCTAGTTCTTCCTCCAAAAAATCGAGTGAAATTTGATATACACCAGGCATGGAAGGAACTTCTTTTTTCGTATTTGATTCCTCTGTTATAAAAAGTGGATAAATAAAGTCGTTCACTGATAACATAGTTTCACGTACCATTGCCCGCATCGCTTCACTATGACGTAAGCGACGGTGGCGTATAAATGATGCATCTTCCATTTTTCAATCATCCTTTCTATTATTATGTTGAACCATTTTTTCAATCATACCTTCTATCGTAAATACATCTGCAACGAGAATATTCGGAAATTGTGCATCGATGGCCTTTTTTTCTGTCGTCGTCCCAATACAAACTATTGGGATAGGTTGCCATTTTGCAAAATCAGGGACCATGGATAGAAACGCATCAATGGCAGATGGACTTGTAAAAGTGATATAATCAATTTCATTCGTTTCAGACACCTCTTGTAAGGTTCGTTTCATCACGTCATTTTGTTTCGTTTCATACACTTCCACAACATCATACGGCATTTTTCCCTTATCAAACGCTCGTAATAAAACAGGGCTTGATAAATTGCCACGAACGAATAAAACTCGTTCTTTCTTATTAAAACGCTGTAAAAATTGTACTGCCATCGTTTCAGCATTATAAGTACTTGGCATAAAATCAACTTTATACCCTCTATTATTTAATGCTGCTTTTGTTTTTTCTCCAACCGCTGCAACATTACATTTATGCAATTGTTCCGCATATTCTTCATGTTGTAAAAAACAAGCAACCCCTTTTTGGCTTGTGAAAAACACCCAACTATATTGTGTAAGAGCAGCCTTCATTTCATAACGTTTACAATTAATTTGTAAAAGTGGCACCTCCATTGGATTTGCCCCAGTTTTACGTAATAAATCTGCCAAAATGGTTGCACCTTGTTCATCTCGTGTAATTAAAATATTTTTTCCATGCAAACTATTCAATATGCTTCAACTCCGCATTTGTTCTTTGAATAAGCGCATCAGCTCCTTGCTGTTTCAATGCAGTGGCTACATCTTTTGCCACTTCATCCGGATTTGTTCCGATTGCTTCATGTTCAAGCATCGTTTTTCCATTTAGTGAAAATAAGCGACCACGTAAATGAACTTTTCCGTCCTTTACATTTGCATAGGCCGCTAATGGTGCTTGTTCTCCTTCTGCAAAGGCTTCTAAAAAAAGGCGCTCTGCATATACTGAATTCGCTGTATCCACATCATGGATAAGTGATAATAATTCCATCGTTTGTTCATCATCTTCTCGGCATTCAATCGCTAAAGCTCCTTGACCCATTGCTGGCATGAAATCATTCTCAGGTAAATATTCTGTAATATGTTCTAAATCAATACCGAGTCGTTTCAATCCGGCCACAGCTAATATGATTGCATCAAACGACCCATCTTCTAATTGCTTAATCCTTTGATCAATTGGACCACGTATCCACCTCGCTTCAAGATCCGGTCGTTTCGCCAAAATTTGCGCTTGTCGACGAACACTGCTCGTTCCAATCACCGCTCCTGGTGGTAGCTCTTCAAATGGAATATGATGTTTGGCAATATACGCATCACGATGATCTTCTCGCTTAGGAATCGAGGCAATCGTTAACCCTTTAGGAACTGTAACTGGTACATCTTTTAAACTATGTACTGCAAAGTCGATCTCTCCATGTAATAATTGTGTTTCAATTTCTTGTAAAAACACGCCACCTTGCCCTAATTTGGTAAGGGAGACATGTAAGTTTTTATCTCCCTTTGTCATTATTTCTTTAATGGAAAATGACTCTTTTACTCCTTTTTCTCGAAGTGCTTCGATTACCCATTTCGTCTGAATCAATGCTAACTTACTATTTCTTGAACCTACAACAATATCTCGCAATAAAACCTCTCCTATCTTTTTTCGGTCATTTTATCTTCTAACCCAAAAATATCAATGAATAATTCCTTTTCTTGTTCAAACGTTCCCTCTTTACACATTGTTTTCACTTGTTTTATCGGTTGTTCCATCAGTTGATTGACGATACTTTTTGTATGCTTTTCAATTACCTTTCGTTCTCTTTCACTTAAAGAAGGAATTTTTCGGAACACACTCTCTACAGTTTTTGCTTGAATATCAAAAGATTTTTCTCGCAATGCATGTATAACAGGTACAGCTTCCAGAGTTTCAGTCCATAATCGAAACGACAGTAATTCCTCTTGAATATCTTGTTCAATTAACTCAGCAGCCTCTTTTCGTGCTTGCATATTGTCATCTACGACATGTTGTAAGTCATCAACATCATACAAAGTAATTCCTTCCACTTCTTGTACAGCTCTTTCAATATCACGAGGTACAGCAATATCAATACAGAGGAGTTCTTTATGTTTTCGCATATCCATTACTTGTTTCATTTTTTCTTTCGTTATAATTTTATGTGCAGCACTTGTAGATGTTATGACAATATCTACCTCTCTTAATACTTCTTCTAATACTTCAATTGGTTTACATTGTATATCCATTTTTTCAGCGAACGATTTCCCACGTTCTAAATGACGATTTAATATCGTTATGTCGGTTACACCAGCCGCTAATAAATTTTGTACGGATAATTTTCCCATCTCTCCTATTCCGACAATCACAGCAGATTTTTCTTTTATATTCGCATAAAATGACTTTGCTAATTCAACTGCAATATAACTAATCGACATAGGTTGCTCACCAATTTGCGTTTTATGATGGGCGTTTTTTGCAAATTGAATGACTCGCTTACTTAATTCATTTAACATTTTTCCTGTTGTTTTATACTGTTGTCCTAATAGAAATGCATCTCGAACTTGCCCGAGAATTTGCGTTTCTCCAAGCACAATCGAATCAAGTCCAGAAGCTAGACGAAATAAATGATGAACGACAGCTTCCCCTTTTGTAAACTGACAATATTGTAGTAATTTTTCTTCTGAAAAATGGAACATGGCATGTAAAAAATGCAATATATTTTCTTTTCCACCATGAACATGATCGACAACAGCAAATATTTCCGTTCGATTGCATGTTGATATAATAATATGCTCACATATATGTGGATATTGATATAATGCATCATATGCTTTTTGCATCATGTTATCAGTAAATTGAATTTTTTCACGTATTTCGATTGGTGTCGTGTCATAATGAACACTCATTTTTAACATGTACAACTTTTTCTTCTCCTTTTGGATACGATATAAAAAATTGGATTATGTCTTATTTTCATTTACATTATTATGTACGTTTTCTACGATGTTATGGATATTATTTGTAATTAGAAAGTTTTCAAATTTTATATGGGCTCTTTACTAATAATTTTCACTACGTCTATTATCATATCACCTTATTATACTTACTAGTATATATAATTATTGACAATTATTTGTCAATTATATGACAGTTGTTATAATCTTCCATGTAATCTAATTTTTCTAACAATGAATAAAGGTTATAAAAAAGCTCTTCAACCAAGTTTGTATGCTGAAGAGTTTTTTATTACATATTTTTAAACAGTAATCGTATTTCCGGTATGCAAAGATTCATATGCTTTTTCAATATAATGAATCATTTCTAGTGATTGATTAATATCGTACACAGGGGTACGGTTTTCTTTTATACAAGCATGAAAATGTTCTAATTGAAGTGCATATTGATTTGCTTTCTCTTTTTTTGTTTCAATAATATCTCCTTGCTTATTTATACGTTGAACAATCGCTTCTTCATTTTCTGCAACATCTGGTCTAAAGGCAGATGCAACGAAAATGGACCCATTATCGCCAAATATTTCGTAATAATTTCTAAATGGACCTTTAAATGAACATGTAACGGTAGCGAGCCGTTCCTCTTTATCTTTCAAGATAGCAGTAGAGGTTACATCTACCTCATGCTTAGGATCGACATGACTAATAGTCGTTACAGACGTCGGTTTTATACGTGCAATTTGTGTTAGTGCATGTATGCCATAACAACCAATATCCCAAATTGCCCCACCACCAAGCTCTTTATTTAGCCGAATATCTTTTTTATTTTCTAACAAAAATGAAAAATGTGCATGTGCAGAAGTAATATTTCCAATTTTACCTTCTTCTATCCATTGTTGAACTATATTATGTTGTGGATGATATTGATACATAAATCCTTCCATAAAAGTTACTGCATGTTTGTCCGCCACATCTTTTATTTCTTGCAAATCCTTTACTGTTAATGTTGCTGGCTTTTCAAGTAACACATGCTTTTTTGCTTCCATTGCTTTAATCGCCCATTCTTTATGTAAATTATTTGGTAATGGAATATATATTGCGTCGATATTGTCATCGATAAGTAATGCCTCATAGGTCTCATAAACCTTTGCAATACCAAATTTGGCTACTTTTTCTGGACTCTTTGAAGCGATTGCGACAATCTCCTGATCTGCTACCTCCTGGATAGCAGGTAAATATTGCTCATACGCAATATTCGCTGCACTTAAAATTCCCCAACGTAATTTCTTCATCTATGTTCCCTCCATCTTCCTTTATTATATATAATTTTAGTTTATTTGCATAGTTTTCTGATTGTTTAAGTCGGAATTTAACATGTAAGATCTCAAATGTTTTTCGAATTTCTTAATCTAACTCATTTTATACAATATATAAGAGATAAAATCTGATGAAAGGAAGCCCACTTTTCCATCATAAAGCAGGCATTCCTCTACTCACTATTCTTCGTTTAAATATCCTTTTGATTGAACAAATTCTTTTAAATGTGCTCGCCGAGGTTTTGACCAAAAGTCTGCCATTGATTCTGTCCACGTAATATCTTTTTTATTATTCGTACGTGCTTTTATGTAATTATTGTATGTTTCATCGTATTCTTTTAATAAATCATCATATTTTTCTTCGTTATACCCATCGACATGTACGACTGCCTCTAACGGTAAACGAGGTTTCACTTCATTTTTCTTAGTAGGGACACCTACAGTCATCGCAAATAACGGTATGACATACTCTGGTAAATCGAATAAATCACTTATTTCTGCCGGATTGTTCCTTGCCCCGCCAATGTAACAAATCCCATATCCTTTTGACTCAGCCGCGATAACAAAATTTTGTGCATAAATTGCTGTATCAACTGCTGCAACTAAAAAATCTTCGACGCGGTCGCCAATTAATTCTTTGCCATGCATTTCAACCGCTTTTACATTTCGCTTTAAATCCGCGCAAAATAAAAGTGCTACAGGTGCTGTTGTAAATTGGAATTCATTATTCGTTAATGCCGCAAATTTATTTATTTTTTCTTCATCTTTCACATGGATGACAGAATATGCTTGGACGAAATGTGAACTTGCACTATATTGAGCCGCTTCTAGTAACTCATATAATTGTTCATCAGAAATTTTTTCATCTGAATACTTACGAACAGAAGTATGTGATTTTAATAATTCTAACATTCTTATCCCTTCCTTTAGCTATACTTTCCATTATTATAAGCGATTACATTGTTTTATCATACTAAAAAACCTTTAAAGAAAGTCAACTACTAA